>NZ_JBZVFG010000002.1:56580-100682 GCF_058402785.1 Candidatus Magnetaquiglobus sp. | reverse complement strand
GCCGGGAGTGCCCGCCAGCCCTGACGCCGGGAGTGCCCGCCAGCCCTGACGCCGGGAGTGCCCGCCAGCCCTGACGCCGGAAACGCCCGCCAGCCCTGACGCCGGAAACGCCCGCCAGCCCTGACGCGGGGAGTGCCCGCCAGCCCTGACGCCGGAAACGCCCGCCAGCCCTGACGCGGGGAGTGCCGGTCGTTCGATGAAGGAATCAGGTCGTCTTGCCCTTCTTGACCCGCGTCTCGGAATGGCGCCGATAGGCCATGTCCGAGCCTTGGATGTGTTGGGTCAACCAGGAGCGCAGATACTGCAACACATCGCTGGAGAGGGCAAACGGATCCTCCTCCAGTTTCTTCTGATAGGCGGTCGCCTTTTCGGCGAACAGGCGATGCTCCTCCTGGTGTACGGCCAGATCCGGGAAGCCGATTTCCTGCATGTGCCGCTCTTCGCGGGCGAAGTGGGTGCGCGTGTAGGTCAGAAGCTCATCGACGATCTTGGTCAACAGTTTCTGCCCCTGACCCGACTGCACGGCAGCGTACAATTCGTTGATGAGGCGGATCAGATTGCGATGGTCCGCGTCCAACGTTGGCACGTTGACCTCCATCTTGCCGGTCCAGAGGATCAACGGTTGATCCGTGGCAAGCGTGTCGTGGCCGAGATAGAGCTTGTCCAGATGCTCGAACAGGGAGCGTTGCAGGGCCCGGAAATAGAGCAGGGCATCCGTGGCGGCGGATTCTTGATGTTCGCCGAGACGATCGACGATTTCGGCGCCGGTGAGATGCATCTGTTGATGGACCTCGCGCAGACGGGTGAAGATCGGATTCCCCTCGTAGACCGGGGTTTTCTCCTGTTCCCAGGAACAGATGATGCACATCCGGTTGAGTTCGTCCAGGGTCAGGGCGGCGTTGCCGTGAGCGGCCAGCTCGAGTCGTCCCAGGACATTCAGGATGGCCTCCTTCACCTTGCGCACGTCAAACGGTTCGGGTCCGATATCCAGGCTGGACTGGGCGGCGTAGAGGGCATCGGAGATGTTGCTGGCCACGTCGCCCAGGGCATGGAAGTGGTTCACCGTGCCGTGCAGCCGCGCAACGGCCTTGAGGGAGTCCTGAATCCGGTTGCGCACGGTTTCCGAGGCCCGCTCCGTGGTGACGAACGAGGCGAGCACCTTGTGTACGAACTGGAGGGCGGCGTCGGACTGCTCGGCCATGCGTCCCGCCGAGCCGGCCACCGTGGAGCTGGTGGCGGCGATTTCGCTGGTGCCGCGCGCGGCTTCGGCGGCGGATAGCGATACCCGCTCGGCGGCATGATGAAGCGTGTCGGCGTTGAGGGTCACCGTGGCGGTGGCGGCGTTGACCTCGGACATGGCCTCGGAGATCCCTCGAACCATCAGGTGCTGACCATCCACGTCCTCGAGGATCTCGCTGTTCAACGAGCTGATCTGCTCGACGATCACCGTGATCTCCTTGACCCGCTCCACCACGTTGGCCGTGCCGGACTGGATTTCCTCGATCTTGAGCGAGATCTGCTGGGTGGCCCGACCGGTCTGCAGGGCCAGGGCCTTCACCTCGTTGGCCACCACGGCAAACCCCTTGCCGGCCTCGCCGGCGCCGGCGGCCTCGATGGCGGCGTTCAAGGCGAGCATGTTGGTTTGTTCGGCGATCGCCTGGATGATCCCGACCACGGTGCCGATCTCGTTGGCGGAGTTGGAGAGTTCATCCACGGCGGAAAAGGTTTGCTGGGCATGCTCGTGGGCGGTGCGTGAGGATTCGTTGGCGATCTCGCAGCGTTGTCCGACCGTGGCCAACGAGTGGGTCATCTCCGCGATGGAGCGGGCCACCCGTGCCACCGAATGGCTCACCTGATCCAGGCTGTTGTTCACCTCGTCGAGGTTGGCGGTCATCTCTTCGGCGGCTTCGGCCATGGTGGTGACATTTCGGCTGGCATCATCCGCGTTCCGGGCGGTGACGCGAATGTCGTCGGCCACTTTTCCGGCGGCCTCGGCCATGGCGGTGATGTTTTCCAGCGACTGATGCAGCAGTTGCGTCATGTGGTGGATTTCGGAGGCCAGACGATCGTTCTCCTCGGAGACCTCTCCGGAGAGGTGTCGGATCCCGGAGGTGTCGGCGCCGATGGCGGAACGGAGTTTCAAGACCTCACGGATGAAGGCGGTGATGCCACCGGTCTGGAGGTTGATCATGCGGATGGTATCGACCAGCTTTCCCTTGAGCTGGTTGACGTGATGGGCGATGGCGGCGATTTCGTCGCGGCCCGAGGCATCGATGCGGCTGATCAGATTGCCGCCGGCCACCTCCTCGATGGCGGTGCTGACGTTCTGCAACGGGGTGCGCAGCGAGCGGGCCAGATACCAGCCGAGAAACGCCAGAAACAGTCCCACCGCGCCGATGGTGCCGAGGATGGCCTGATTGCGCGCCGCCGAGATCTCCCGATCCATCTCCGCCAGGGAGACGGTGAGTTGAAACACGCCGCGCACCTCGTGATCACTCCCGTGACAGGCGTGACAGGGTTCGGCGTTGAGGAGCGGCATCATCAGGGTGCGTTGTTCGCCATCCGGGCCGGATTCGGTGAAGGAGGCCGGTTTTTTATCGTGGATGGCCTGTTTGAAAGCGGACAGAATCGCGCCGTCGGCCTCGTAGGCTGCCTCCCCTTCGGGACGGAAGGCTTCGCGGCCATGCCGGTTGAGAATGCGAAAGACCAGCAACCCCGGCACCTTGCGCAGGTTGTCCGAGTAGCTGCGGGCGATGTCGGCATAACCGGCCAGCATGATGGTTTGCAGACCTTGACCGGCGTGTTCGGCCAGGGTGAAAATGGTATTTTCGTATTGTCTGAAAAGGTTTTTTTCCATGTCGCGGATCATCAGTGCCCCGAGGGAGGCCAGGGCCAGGGTGCCGATGATGCTGACCGCCGCGAGGATGCGAAAACTGATGGAGTGCAAGGCCAGGTGCTGGACCATGCGGTGCCATTTGAGCGAGAATCCGGATGGGGTCGTTCTGGAATTCATGTTGGATGAGAACCATCCCGATGTTATAAGTTTGTTTGATATCATTATTGATTTTAATCAATAATCAGCATAACCGAATCCTGGATTCCCGGCAAGTGGATTTTGCAAATCTTACCATCGAACTCCCGAAGGGAGGGCCATGGTATCGGGGGGGTGAGGGGGTTCTCCCCCTGTCATGCATAAGTTACAACAGTTCGGATGAAAAAATGGGTGTTCCAATCATGGGTTGTCATCAAATAATCGACATCTTGACCGGCTGGCGTGGGGGTTCGACGGGCATCCGCGCGGCATTCATCGGGTTTTTGCGATGAGGTCCGGATCGATGGCCTTCATTCCCCTGCATTATCGGGATCGCCTGACGATCATCAATCCTTGCGGGGATGTCGGGATCGTCACCCTGTGGTCGCCGGTGCGGGTGGTGCGCGATCATCTGGCGCGTCTGGCGGTGGATCTGGGAACGGAGTCCGCGCGGATCGCGGTGATGGGCACGCTGTATGGCGAGGGGTTGCCGGAGTTGCTGCGCAATCTGCTTCACAATCCCCAGATCCGTTTTCTCGCCATGTTGGGGGTGGATCTGGGGGGGGCTCGGGAGAGTCTCACAGGATTCTTTCAACGCGGACTGGAGGAGACTTTGTTGTTGGGCCGGGTGGTCCACCGGATCGTTGGCACGAACCACAAACTCGACGATGGGGTGACCCCCGAGGATTTCCTGGGTCGGTTGCGTCTGGTGGATTTGGGCAAGCCGGGCGAGGTGGGCAGCGATGGAGCCGTTCGGGATTTCTTCGCGTCTCTTCCTCCCGTGGAGTCGGTGAGTCTGCCGCGTCGCGAGGTGGCGATGCCGACCTTCGAGGTGACGCGCTTCCCTTCGGATCCGCGTGGTCATCAGATTCTGGCGGGTACCCCTCTGGCGGCCTGGAAGGAGGTGATTCACCGTCTCTATCGTTTTGGTCATCGGGTGACTTTGCCTGGCAAGGGTGACCGGTTGGAATTGCAGAATCTCAAGGTGGTTGTTCGTGAGCCGGTTTTTGAATCGAATGCGGTGTTGCGTGAACATGGTTTCGATCCCGAGGCGTTCATGCGTTACCGGGCAGCGATTTTGGATCCGCGCCTGCCCCCGGACCAGCATTATGGATATGGAAACCGGTTACGGGGTTATTTCGGCATCGAGGAGCGCGATACCTTGGTCAGGGTTGGGGAGAAGTTGCGTCGGGATCCGGACACGCGTCATGCCTTTGTCGCGTTGTGGGACACGGGGCGGGATCTGATGTCGGAGGCGCCGGGTCATCCGTGTTTGGTCTCGTTGTTCGTGCGTCGTTTCGAGGGGGTGTTGACCTTGACGGCGCAGTTTCGCACCCACAATGCCTTGCAGGCGTGGTTGATGAATGTGCATGGATTGATGGCGATTCAGGAATTTTTGGGTGTGGAGAGTGGTTTGCAGCCGGGTGCATTGACGGTGATCAGCCATTCGATCAGCATCGATCCGGGCGGGGGTGGTTTGGAGCGTGCGCGGGCGGTGCATGATTTTCGCAATCGGGAGCGGGATAAGGGGGATGGGTTCAGTCAGGATCCGCATGGGGATTTTGTGATTTCGGTGGATCCCGAGAAGGGTGAGATTGTGGTTGAGCATCGTTTTGAGGGGCAGAGGTTGCATCGATATACCGGCACGAGCGCTGAGGTGTTGGAGCGGCAATTGGTGCGTGATTGTGCGTTGTCGGAGGTTGGTCATGCGTTGTATTTGGGGCGGGAACTTGGGCGGGCCGAGGCGAGTCTGAAGAAGGGGAGGCGTGCCAACGGGTGATGGGGGCCAACAGGCTCCAACTGTCGCAGGGGATCGGGGAGTGCAAAGTCCCCGGCGGAGGTTCGGAGGCAGCGCCTCCGAGGTTTGGCTTTTGAATCTTTGTCTTGTGTCTTTTAGCGCGCTCTACAAAAAAGCGTTCTTTCGTGTTTTCTGCGAAAAAAACGATGCCGCGAACATGGCTTGGAATCAGGCCACCAAAGGTGGCTTATGTGATAGAGTGTGAAAAAGAAAATAGTAATAAAATATAAAATAAATAAGATCAACTCAAAATCCAAGGGACTCATCCCGAACCCCACCAGGGGCCATTGGCCCCTGGACTCCGTTGGTTTGACCACGAATCCCGCCAGGGGGCTGGCCCCTGGCCCCCGTGAACTTTTGGGGCATGAATCACCACTGGATCGCGCTCGATGTTTAACTCCCGAATTCCTGCCTACTCCTCCTCTCCCGGCGTGCGCCGGGCACGCATCCTGCTGCTCGCCATCCTCCCCCTGATCGCACTCCTTATCTATCTGGACGGTCAACGCTACGACCCGGGCCTGCTCGATTTCAAAAAGGCCGGAGCACGCCTCTCCCCGTTGATGGGACTCTTTCCGGATCAGTCGGCGGGCCTGGCGCGTCAGGGCGCCTTCCAACGCTTCTTGAAAGAGAACCTGCACGAATACGTCAACGGCCATGCCGAGTACTACCTTTCGGCAGGGTTCAAGGAGCTTCTGGTCGGTGAATACGGCGATGCGGGGGCCGCGGACAAACCCCGCGTGGTGGTGGACCTGTTCGACATGGGCAAGCCGCTTTTCGCCTTCGGGGTGCTCACCGGCGAGGGGAACAACGATGGCCCGGAGGCCGGCATCGGGGAGATGGGATTTCGCGATCCCCGCGGCCTGCGCTTCATCATGGGACCCTATTACGTGAAGATCACCGCCTTTGACGATGCCGCCCCCCTGGAGGAGATTGGCAAAAGCCTGGTCGCGGCAGCCGGCAAATCGCCGGGGGGCATGATGACCGGATTCCGCTTTCCGGAGTTCGGGACAGCGGGTGCCACCCGCTTCATCAAGGAGAAGTATCGCGGTCTGGATTTCTTTAATCAGGTGGTCGAACGGAGTTTCGTCTGGCAGGGGGCAGGGGTGCAGGCGTTTCAGGCCGGAGGATCCGAGGTCGAGAGCCGGGAGATCGAGGTACGTTTGACGGCCTTTCTGCACTCCGAGGAAATCCCGGTCGAAACGGTCGAAAAGGGTGGGTTGACGGTCCATCGGGTGCGCGACCCGTATGAAGGGGAGTGGTTTTTTCTGCGTGCCGGCGAACGCCTCATCGGAGCCTTCGGTCTGCCGCTCGAAGATGCCTGGAGCCCGTTGCAGAGGTTCGTGGGGTCACAACCGGGCGGGGAACCGCCGCCCGTGGAACCGGGTGCGAGGAGGCGTTAAACCGCGTCTGTTTTGAGATGCGTCGTTTCCCGCAAGGCCACAGTACACAATACGAGCTTTGTTTCCAAACTTGCATGATGGTGGGAGAACCCCCTCACCCCCCAACCGTGGACCGCCCTTACGGGAGTTCCATGGTAAAAGCGGAAACGAAGCTCACGAAGGCTGCGCGCGGCGCCTTGTTTGCAAAAGACGCGAAAAAGGCTTCTTTGAGAAGAGCGCGTTCAAGTCAAAAGCTAAAGTCCCAAGGGCTTTGCCCTTGGATCCTATCAGGGGGATAATCCCCCTGAACCTTTAATAATGGAACTACGCATCCTGTAATGGGGGCGGTTTAGATAACATGGCCGAGCGAAAACGGGTATCCGAGATCATCGAGAAGATCGAACCGCCCATGGACAGGCGGGCTTTTTTGCGCCGGGTGGCCGGACTCTCCGGGGTGGCGGTGGGGATCGCCTCCGGCGGTTATCTGGCCTTCAGCGATCGCCCGGTGCGCGAACCGGAGGTGAAACCGCTGCGGTTCAAGGATTTTCGCGTCCCGCCCGATGCGCTCCATCCGGTGATGGCGGTGGCGCGCGGTCAGCGGGTCGAGGCCATGGCACGGGCCGCCATCGATAAACTGGGTGGCGTAAACCGGTTTATTCAGAAAGGGGATCGGGTGCTCCTGAAACCCAATGTCGGCTGGGATCGTCAGCCGGAACAGGCGGCCAACACCGGTCCGGAGTTGGTCGAGGCGATGGTGCGTATCTGCCGGGAGGCCGGGGCCAAATCGGTGTGGGTGACCGATGTATCCCTCAACGATCCCAAACGCTGTTTCGCCCGCTCCGGCATCGAGGCGGCCACGCTCAACGCCGGCGGCAACGTGCGCCTGCCGGGCCGGGAGGATTTTCTGGCCACGGACATGGGGGGCAAGGTGTTGAAGGTGTGGCCGGTGGCGCGCTTTTTCCACGAAGTGGACAAGGTGATCAACCTGCCGATCGTCAAGCACCACTCCCTTTCCGGCTGCACCCTGGCGATGAAGAACTGGTATGGGGTGATCGGCGGACAACGCAACCGGCTCCATCAGGCGATCCACGACTCCATCGTCGATCTGGCCGCCGCCGTGCGACCGACCCTCACGGTGATGGACGCCACCCGCGTGCTCAAACGCAACGGTCCCACCGGAGGCAATCCGGCGGACGTGGTGCGCGAGGAGACGCTGATCGCTTCGCTGGACGAGGTGGCGCTCGACAGTTTTTGCCTCGGTTTTCTGGATTTGACCCCCGAGGCCGTACCCTTCCTGGCCATGGCTCAGGCGCGGGGACTCGGGAAGGTGTCCTGGCGCGAACTGAACGTCGCGCAGTTTCAGGTGGGGTGAGGGAGGCCGACGATGGGCGGGTTGCGCGGGGTGCGGCGGATCTACGCGGGGTTTTCGCTGGCGCTTTTTGCCTTTTTTCTGTGGAGCGCCGAGTTCGAGCGGCTCAAGGGGTACGCGGTCGGCCTGTTCCTGCAGATCGATCCCTTGACCGCCCTTTCCGGTTTTCTCACCAGTCAGACTTTGTACAAAGGATTGGCCTTCGCATTGCTGATCCTGATTCCCACGCTGTTTCTGGGGCGTTTTTTCTGTTCGTGGGTCTGCCCTCTGGGGATCGTCAATCAGGGGTTGAGCCACCTTTTCAACCGTCGCCGCGCGGTGGAGAACTGGGAAGAGAACCGCTACCGCCCGCTCTACCGGCTGAAATACCACCTGCTCGTCGCCCTGCTGATCTTCGCCATCCTCGGCGCGTTGCAGATCGGGCTGTTCGATCCCATCGCCCTGATCTACCGATCCTTTTCGCTCTCGGTGCTGCCGGCGCTGGACCGGGTGACCGGGGGTGGGTTCTTCGCCCAATCCACCGTGTTTCACGGCGGTGTGTTGATCGCTCTGATCCTGCTGGCCATCCTGCTCGCCAACCGTTTCATCACCCGTTTCTGGTGTCGCGCCCTCTGTCCTCTCGGTGCGCTGCTCGGGGTGCTCTCCCAATGGTCGATCTTGAGAATCCGCCGCGACGTGGAACGCTGCAACCATTGCAAACAGTGCCTGCGCGCCTGTCAGGGGGCCGCCGATCCGGATGGACAGGTGCGCGTCACCGAATGCCACCTCTGCATGAACTGCATCGAGGCGTGCGGAACCCAGGCGTTGCACTACGGCTTGGCCGGGGAGAAAAGCTCCGTCGGCAAACCACTCGATCTCAACCGCCGCCGGGTGGTCGAGATCGCCCTGGCCTCGGTGGTGGCCGTGCCGATGACCAAAGGGTCGCTTTCGGCCCGCTCCGCCCCACTGCCCGAGGTGATCCGTCCGCCTGGTTCGCTCACCGAGGCGCAATTTCTTGCCCGCTGCATCAAATGTGGCCTCTGCATGCGCGTCTGCCCCACCAACGTGCTGCAACCGGCTCTGCTCGAGGCCGGTTTCGAGGGGCTCTGGACCCCGATCCTGATGAACTCGGTGGGCTATTGCGAACACCACTGCGTGCTGTGCGGCCAGGTCTGCCCCACGGCGGCGATCCGTCCGCTTTCGGTCGCCGAAAAGGTCGGCGCGCCACCCTTCACCCAACCGGTCCGGCTCGGCACCGCCTTCTTCGACCGGGGACGCTGCCTCCCCTGGGCCATGGATGTGCCGTGCATCGTCTGCGAGGAGACCTGTCCGACCTCGCCGAAGGCGATCTGGTACGAATCGGTCACCGTCAGCGGACGCGACGGTCGCAAGGTCGCCCTGAAACGGCCGTTCGTGCAGCCGGAACTCTGCATCGGCTGCGGGGTGTGCGAAAACAAATGTCCGGTGACCGATCTGGCCGCCATTCGTATCTCTTCGGTGGGCGAAACCCGCTCCAAGGAGAATCGCATGCTGTTGAATCAACAGTCGTGAGGGATGCGTTGACTGGTCTGAAGAATTTGCCATGGAACTCCCGAAGGGAGGTCCATGGTACGGGGGGTGAGGGGGGGATCTGTAACGCAAGCCACATGCCGACATGATTGCCGGTCTGATCATGACAAGAATGACACCTGAGGCCTCTTCGGCGCGCTCTTTTCTGCCTTGTCACGATTTGCCGATATCCCGTCGGGCGGTGGAGATGGTCACGGTGAAGCCGGCCACCACGTCCAAGAGCGACATCAGGGTGATGGTCAGAAACAGCGTGGTTCCCGCTGGTTTGTAGATCAAGAATTCGATCAGAAAACAGACAAACACGATCATGGAAAGCAGATGATCGACGATGGACTCCGTGCCGGAGCGGGTGGCCTTGAAAATCTCGATGTAGAGCGACACCACGCCGAGCATGATCAGGATGTCGGCCACCGTGAAGGTGAGTTGGGCCCCGGAGGAGAGCATGAAGGCGATGACCGGCGACTGCGGGTTGAGTTCCGGATAGGTTTTCTGGCCGAACAGGATGCCGTTGAGCAAGGCGAGCATCACGGCGAACAGCGGGATGGATTTGGCGAGCAGCATGGCGGAACCTCTTGTGGCGAAATCGGAGCGAAACTGACTATTGATAAGCCATTTTGCGCCAAAACAAAACCGATTGCGTGGCGCACGCGGGAAAAAATTGCCTTCCCTCTTGCAACCAGACGCGACTGTTCCCATATCAAGACAAAATTTATGCCATGTGATCGCCATGCGCGCGGTCCATAAGGCGGTGGGATGATTCGTGAACCCAGGATGAGGAGCCAGACAAGCCCATGAGCACGTTGGAAGGCAAACAGACCCGTGCGTTTCAGACCGAGGTGCGGCAGTTGTTGGATCTGATGATCCATTCGCTGTACAGCAACAAGGAGATCTTTCTGCGCGAATTGATCTCGAACGCTTCGGACGCGGCGGACAAGTTGCGGTTCGAGGCCATCGCCAACGATGGCCTGTACGAGGGGGATGCCGAGGTCGCCATTCGCATCACCTTCGACAAGGAGGCCAACACCCTGACCATCTCCGACAACGGCATCGGCATGAGCGCCGAGGAGGTCGAAGCCAACATCGGCACGATCGCCAGATCGGGCACCAGGGAGTTCCTCCAGTCGTTGCAGGCCGACCAGGCCAAGGATGCCAATCTGATCGGGCAGTTCGGCGTGGGGTTCTATTCGGCCTTCATCGTCGCCGATCGGGTGACGCTGCTGACCCGGCGTGCCGGTCTGTCGTCCGGCGAGGCGGTGCGGTGGGAGTCGGCGGGAGATGGGGTCTACACCCTGGAGAACATCGACAAGCCGACGCGCGGCACGGATGTGATCCTGCATCTGAAGGCCGAGGAGAAGGATTTCCTCGATGACTGGCGTCTGCGTTCCACGGTGCGCAAGTTCTCGGACCATGTGCCCTGGCCGATCCTGATGCTTCGATCCAAGGGATTTGAGCCCGAGGAGGATGCCGCCGGGGAGGAGACGAAACAGGAGTCCGACGACACCCCGCAATGGGAGACGGTCAACAAGGCCTCCGCGCTCTGGAGTCGTGCCAAGTCGGAGATCACCGACGAGGAGTACAACGAGTTTTACAAGCACGTTGGTCACGACTTCGAGGAGCCTCTGGCCCACATCCATGCCCGGCTCGAGGGTAAGTACGAATACACCGTGCTGTTGTATGTTCCCAAGCGCGCGCCGTATGATTTATGGGATCGGGATCGCAAGCACGGGGTGAAGCTCTACGTGCGTCGTGTCTTCATCATGGAGGGGGCCGAGGATCTGATGCCGCGTTACCTGCGCTTCGTGCGCGGCGTGGTGGACTCCACCGACCTGCCCCTCAACGTCTCCCGCGAGATCCTCCAGAAGAACCCGGCGGTGGATGCCATCAAGAAAGGGATGACCGGCAAGATCTTCTCGCTGCTGGAGGATCTGGCCAAGAACGACGCCGAGAAGTACCAGACCTTCTGGGATACCTTTGGCGTGGTGTTGAAAGAGGGGGTGATCGAGGATTTCGCCCACCGCGAGCGGGTGGCCAAGCTGCTGCGTTTCTCCAGCACCCATGCCGATTCCAAGGTGCAGGATGTCTCCCTGGAAGCCTACGTCTCCCGCATGCGCGAAAAGCAGAAGGCGATCTACTTCGTCAACGGCGAATCCTTCGAGGCGGCGCGCCACCATCCGCATCTGGAGGTGTTCCGCAAGAAGGGGATCGAGGTGTTGCTGCTCTCCGACCGGGTGGACGAGTGGCTGGTGACCCATCTGCACGAGTTCGACGGCAAGCCGTTGCAGTCCGTGGCCAAGGGCGGGTTGGATCTCGGCGAGTTGGAGGACGAGGCCGACAAGCAGGAGCTGGAAAAACAACAGGGCGAGTTCAAGGATCTTTTGGAGCGGGTCCAGAAAGGGTTGGGCGAGCAGGTGAAGGAGGTGCGCGTCACCAACCGGTTGACCGACTCCCCCTCCTGTCTGGTGAGCGGCGAACATGATCTGTCCGCCTCGATGGAGCGCATCCTGCGCGAAGCCGGTCAGAAGACCCCGGACACCAAACGCACCCTGGAACTTAATCCCTCCCATCCTCTGGTGGGGCGTTTGAAGGGGGAGACCAACGATCAGCGTTTCAACGATCTCTCCCATGTATTGTTCGCCCAGGCGTTGTTGAGCGAAGGTGGACAATTGGAGGATCCGGCGGAGTTCGTGCGCCGGTTGAACGGGTTGTTGCTGGGGTGATGGGGGGTGAGAACCGGTTGGGGAGTCGGTGGCCCCAACCGGTTGTTCGTCAATGATGTGGTTGGACGAAGAGTTGGGGAGCCGGTGGCCCCAACTTTTTTTTTGTGCGTCCTCAAGGGGGCAGGGGTGGCGGAACGAGGGAAGTTATTCCATTTCTAAATCAAAAGTGCATTAATTTGCGCAGATGATGCCATGATTTCATTCGGAATGCAGTTCATCAGGAATGCCCGTTTGAAATGAAAATGGAATTATCCCTCGGTTTGCGTGTGTTTGCGGAGGCGCCTCCCGAGACACGCTGTCGCGGCGTGTCTCGGGGTGGCCTGGTCAGGAGATCTGCGCCATGGTGCTCATCAACTCTTGCAACAACAATGCCTCGGCCTCGTCGTCGGAGAGCGCCGCCACCGCCTGATCCGGGGCGGGCACGGCATCGGTCGGGACAGACTGCTCGCCGGTGTCCGGGAACAGGCTGGTCATGAGGAAGTTGGCCAGGGCGTCGATGGTGGGATAGTTGAACACCAGCGACGAGCCCAGGGAAAGTCCCACTTCGGCCTCGAGCTTGTTCTTGAGTTCGACCGCGGTCAGGGAGTCGATGCCCAGATCGAACAGCTGCACATGCGGCAGCACCCGCTCCAGATTCGGAATGCCCAAGACCTTGGCGACCAGGGCGCGGATGTGATCCACCAGCAGATCCCGACGCGTCCCTTCCGGAGCGTCGTTCAGCTCCCCCCGGAGTTGGGAGCCTCCCTTATGACCCGCCTGGGCATCGCTGGCGATCAGCGGCGAAAAACGTGGCACCCGCGTGGCGCCGGGATTGACCTGGGCAAAGCTCTCCCACTCGACGTGCAACACCCCCAACTGGGCCGGATTCCAGCGCAGCACCCGGGCAAAGGCGTTCAATGCCTGGGCCATGGCGATGGGATGGATGCCGCCACGCCGCAGACGCTGCTCCACCTCCTTGTCGCGCGCGGCCATACCCACCTCACCCAATGCTCCCCAGTTGATGCTGGTGCCGGGCAGGCCCATGGCGCGGCGGGCGTGGGCCAAGCCGTCGAGGAAGGCGTTGGCGGCCACGTAGTTCCCCTGGCCGGCATTGCCGATCAGGGAAGAGACCGACGAGAACAGTACGAAGAAATCGAGCGGCAACGATTGGGTGGCCAGATGGAGATGCCAGGCGCCCAGGGCCTTGGGTTCGAGCACCCGGCGCATGCGGACCGGATCCAGATCCGGGATCAGGCCGTCGTCGAGGACGGCGGCGGCATGGACGACGCCGCGCAGAGGTGGCATGGCGTTGCCGATGCGCTGGATCAGCCGGTTCACTTCGTTGGGGTTGGTCACGTCCATGGCCACGGCCATCACCCGTACCCCCTGGGCCTCCAGACGGGCCACGGCCTGTTTGGCCTCCTCCGAGGCCGCTCCCTTGCGACCGGTCAAAACCAACTGCCGCACCCCCTGATTGCCCATCCAGAAGGCCAGTTCCAGGCCGAAACTGCCGAAACCGCCGGTGATCAGATAGCTCCCGTCGGCGTGGAACAGGGGCGGTTCCTGACGCGGCGGGAGGATGGTCATCGGTCCGGTGCCGCGCATGTCGAGCACCGCCTTGCCGAGCTGGCCGGATTGGACGTGTTCGAAGGCTTCGCCCGCCCGGTCCGCCGGGAAAACGTGGGTCTGGATCGGCTTGAAGGTGCCGTTGGCGAACTGCTCGGAGATCTCCTCGAGCAGGGCCGGCATGATATCCTTGCGTCGGGCCAGATGGTCCAGGTCCACGGACATGAAACTGGCGTTGCGCTCCACGCTGGCCAGGTTCCAGGTGGCATCCTTGCGGGCCGCGAACTCGCCCAATTCGACGAACCGTCCGAATGGCGCCAGGGCCTGCACGCTCTTCTGGCCAGCCTCGCCGCCCAGGGTGTTGAAGATCACATCCACGCCGTGGTCATCGGTCGCGGCCATGATTTGTTCGACATAGACCGGGAAACGGCTGTCGAAGACATGCTTGAGGCCGAGGGAGCGCAGATACTTGCGCTTTTCCGGCGAGTCGGCGGTGACGAAGATCTCCGCGCCGCGCCACTGGGCCACCTGGATGGCGGCCAGTCCCATGTCCCCATGGGCGCCATGGATCAAAACCTTCTCACCCGAGCCGGAATAGGAGCGGAACAGGCCGAAATAGGCGGTCAGAAAGGCCATCGGCAGCCCGCCGCACTCCGCGTCGCCGATCCCGGCGGGTCGCGGCATGGTCCAGATCGATTTGACCGGCAGGGTGACATGCGACCGGAATCCACCCGGCAGGATCGCCAGGACCGCCTCGCCGCGCCTGGGCGCGGTGACGCCGGGACCGGTGCGGGCCACCACGCCGGAGATCTCCATGCCGATGCCATCGCCGAAGAAACTCTTGGCCGAGCCGCTCTCCGGATCGCGTTGGGTCAGGCGCAACACGTCGCGCATGCCGATGCCGGCGGCATGCACCTCGATTTCGATTTCGCCCGGACCGGGCGGACGCCGTTCGCAGGCGCGCAGCCGCAGCGAGGAGAGCGCTCCCGGACGTCCGATCTCCAGTACGAAGGGGGGGCGCGTGATGGGATCGTCCGTGACCGGCTGGGTGTTTTGGGTGAGGACCGCCGACGCCTCGCGCACCATTCGGTTGACCAGTCGTTCGCCGTCGCGCCAGGCCACTTCGCTCTCCGCCGCGTCGGCCAGCACCTCCACGGCGAGGGCCGCCAGGGAGCCGGTTCCCTCCTCGGGATCCAGATCGAGCACCGTGGCGCGCAGATTGGGCTGTTCGCTCAAACTCACCCGCGCCAGACCCACCAGCGCGGCTTGATGCAGACCGGAGAGGGTCGCACCGTCACGGACCGGTTGAGCGCCGCGCGTCACCACATAGAGCCGTGGCGGGGGCAGGGCGCGTCCGGTCGGGTTCTCACCCTTGGCCAGGGTTTGGATCAGGCTCAACGTGTCGTTGATCGACCGGATGCCGACCGGATCGGTCGCCTGGGCCGCATCGAAAGCGCCCCACAGGGCGATCACCGCCCGACATGGGCCGGTTTGATGGAACACCGCTTCCAGGTGATGATCCGGGATGCGGATCAGATCCGGATGGGGGGCGTCGAGTTGGGCGAGGGTCGTATCGCGCACCACCCGCACCACCCGTGCCGCGCCGCGCCCGGTCAACTCCCTGGCCAACGCATCGCCGGTCTGGCCGGCATCCTCCAGCACCAGAATCGGCAGATCACGCGACTCCGGCGCGATCAGCCCCGAGGGGAGCGGTTCGGCCTGGGGCTCCCAGGCGAGCCTGTGGAGCCATGCATCCAGATGGGCGGCATCGTCCTCCTCGTGTCCTTTGGGCAGCGCCTTGCAGCGCAGCTTCTCCAGGGCCACGAAGATCCGGCCATCCCGGTCGCACAGGGTCAGGTCACACTCGATGAAACGGTCGTTGGTCTCCGTGACCAGCAAATGACACCAGAAGGGGGTGGTCGGCGTGGCGTAAAAACGCAGCCGCTGGATCCCGACCGGCAGATAAAGCCCGGCATCGGCCTTCATGGTCACCATCAATGCCTGGAAGCAGGCGTCCAGCAATGACGGATGCAACCGATAGGCGTCATCCGCCGCGCTCCAGGCGTCGTGGGCCGCCACCTCGACCAGCACCGCGTTCTCGCAGCGCATCAACTGCTTCAATCCCCGGAACCAGGGTCCGTAATGGAGTCCCATGCCATCCAGTTGCGCGTACACCGTGTCGATGTCCATTTTTTCGGCGCAGAATCGACGGATGGCGCCCAGATCCAGATGACCGGCCTCGCCGATCCCCTCCGAGGAGATCATCCCCGAGGCGTGCAGCGACCAGCGATCCGATTGATCCTGGCGCTGTCCGTGCACGGTGTAGCGGTGCTGACCCGGATCGAAGGCGATGTGCAGTTGCACGTCGCCGCTCGTCCCCAGGACCATGGCCTGATGAAAGCGGAGCGACTCCAACAGGCAGGGGGCATCGTCGTTCAAGGCGTGGTGGATCGCCAGTCCGATCTCCACATACCCCGCGCCCGGAAAGACCACCGACCCTTCCACCTGGTGATCGCGCACGAAGGGCACCAGGTCGATGTTGATCTGGCTCTCCCAGGCCGGCGAGGGGGTGTTGACCCGTTGGGCCAACAGGGCATGTTCCACCTGGTAGAGCCGGTCGAACAGCGCCGCCTGGCTCTCTGGCCAGTAGCGTTCCCGCTGCCACGGATAAAGCGGCAGTTCCAGATGCTGTTCGAGGGTGTCGGGATAGATCCGGCTCCAGTCGAGGGGATAGCCGAAGGTGTGGATCTTGCCCAGACAGTCGAGCACCGTGGCCCGCTCGGGCTTGCCGCGATTCAACGTGAACAACGTTTCGCCCGAGGCGCCGGCGTGCGTCAGACACTCCTTGATCGAGGTGCCCAGCACCGGATGCGGGCCGATCTCGATGAACAGACCGTACCCATCGGCGATCAGGGATTGAATCGCCGCTGCGAAGAGTACCGGTTCGCGCAGGTTGTCGCACCAGTAATCGGCGTTCCAGTCGGCTTGCGTCACCCGTTTGCCCGTCACCGTGGAGTAGAGCGGCAGGGTGGGCACGCGGGGATTCAAAGGCTGCAACGCGGTGCGCAGTTCCGGCTTCAAGGGGTCCATGGCCGGGCTGTGATAGGGGATATCCACCCGCAGGAAGCGGTTGAAGACCCCGCGCTCCGTAAGCTCGCTGGCGATCGCTTCGAGTGCCTCGGCATCGCCGGCCAGATTGGTGGCGTTGGGGCTGTTGATCGCCGCCACCACCACCTTGCCGCCGTGGGGGGCCAGGATCGCCGGGCACTCGTCGGGTTTCAGCCCCACCGCCAGCATTCGTCCCGCGCCCACCGCCCGTTGTTGCAGGTGGCTGCGGTGATAGCTCACCAGCACCGCGTCCTCCAGGCTCAAGGCGCCGGCGAGATAGGCCGCCGACACCTCGCCAAGGCTGTGACCGACGATGGCCGCCGGTTCCACCCCCCAGGCGCGCAGCATGGCCACCAGACCCAGCTGCACCACGAAGTTGCCCGGTTGGGCGAACTGGGTTTCGGTAATGCGTGATTCCGCCTCCGGACGGTTCATCTCTTCCAGAATCGACCAGCCGCAGACCTTCTGCAACAACCGGTCGATGGTCTCGGCGGTCTGCCGGAAGATCGGCTCCTCGGCCAGCAGTTGCCGCCCCATGGCCCACCACTGGGGACCCATGCCGGTGAGCACGTAGACCGGGCGCCTGACCTGCCCGGCGTTGAGTTTGGTGGTGGACATGGGCAGGGCGTCCGGAGCGGAGAACGCCTTGAGCTGCTCGATCAGGCTCGCCTTGGAGTCGGCCACGATGGCCAGGCGGCGATCCAGATGGGTGCGGTGGACGCCGGCGGCCCGTCCCAGGTGGGGCAGGGCGGGGGTGTTTTCCTGCTCCAGCAGTGCGAGCCAGCGTTTGGCCAGGGCCTTCAGGCCCCCCTCGCAGCCTGCCGAAAGGGGGATCAGCCAGGGTTTGCCGTCTTCGGCGACCGTCGGACGGGCCGGAACCTCCGGGGCCTGGGAGAGGATCGCGTGGGCATTGGTTCCGCCGTAGCCAAAGGAGTTGACCCCGGCGAAGGCTGGTCCGTCGCCCTCGGGAATGGGTTGGGCGGTGCGTGCCACCTTCAGGCGCAGCTCGTTGAAGGGGATGCGCGGATTGAACTCCTGGAGGTTGGCCTGGGGCGGGATCTGACCATGGGCCAGGGTGAGGGTGGCCTTGATGAGTCCGGCGACGCCGGCGGCGGCCTCCAGGTGACCGATGCTGGATTTGACCGAACCGACGAAACAGGGTTGATCCACCGGGCGACCCTGGCCATAGACCGCGCCCAGGGCCTTGCATTCCGTGGGATCGCCCAGGGCGGTGCCGGTGCCGTGGGCTTCGATGTAGCGAATGCGTTTCGGATCGATCCGGCCATCCGCGCACACCTTTTCGATCAACGCCTGCTGGGCTGGACCGCTCGGCACGGTGATGCCGTTGGTGTGACCATCCTGGTTGGCGCCGGTGGCATGCACCAGGGCGTAGATGTGGTTGCCGTCGCGCTGGGCCGCGGAGAGCGGTTTCACCAGCACGATGCCGGCCCCCTCGCCGCGTCCGTAGCCATCCCCGCGGGCGTCGAAGCTCTTGCTGCGTCCGTCGGCGGCCAGGAACTGCCCCTTGTGCAAGGCGATGTTGTACTCCGGTCGGATCATCAGGTTGACCCCGCCGGTCACGGCCATGGAACACTCGCCGTTCCACACCGCCTGGCAGGCCTGATGGAAGCTCACCAGCGACGAGGAGCATGCGGTATCCATGGCGATGCTCGGGCCGAGCAGATTGAAGGCGTGGGAGATACGGTTGGCCAGCATGGCCAGGTTCACGCCGATGGCCGAGCTGTTGTTGAGCTGGAGCCGGTTCAGGGGGCTCAAGGTGATGGCGGTGAAATCCTGCATGAAGCCGCCGATGTAGACCCCGGTATCCGAGCCGTTGAGCCGCTCCATGTCCAGACCTGCGTCCTCGCACGCCTCCCACACCACCTCCAGCAGCAGCCGTTGTTGCGGATCCATGGCCTGGGCATCGCGGGGCGAGATGCCGAAGAAGAGCGGATCGAAGCCGTCGATGTTGGTTTGCAGAAACCCTCCGCGGCGTACCGGCATTTTTCCGGGACGGTTGGGATCCGTATCCGCGAAGCGACCCAGATTCCAGCGTTCCGGCGGGGTTTCGATCACCCCGTCGCGCCCTTCGATGAGCATGCGCCAGTATTCGGCCCGGCTGTGGGCTCCGCCGGGAAAGCGGCAGCCGATGCCGATGATGGCCAGGGGTTCGCGCGGCGGGCGGTGGGTGGAGGGGGTTTGGGTGGTTTTATGAGCGTTATCCATGAGCTTCCATTTCGTGCAATCGAAATTCATCCTGCGCGATGTTCCAGCATTGGCGCGCGCGGGTCCGTCACTCCGGGATCACCGGCATCTCGGTGAAGCGTCCGTCGTGGTTCTTGAGCAGATAGCGGGTTTCGTTCTTGTCCACGATCGCATCGTTGGTCAGAAGGGAGATCTTGCCGATGTTGGTGGCGATCACGTAGAGCGGCTGGGCCAGTCCGGTGGTGTGACCGCGCAGGGCATCGCGGATCAGTTCCGAGCCTTTTTCCAGCGGGGTGCGGAAGTGATCGATGCCTGGTGCCGCCTCGCAATAGAAAAGATAATAGGGACGCACGCGGATGCTCAAGAGCTTTTGATGCAGCTCGCGGAAAACCGGCACCGTGTCGTTGATCCCCTTGAGCAGCACCGCCTGATTGCCGACGTTGATCCCGCAGGTGGTCAGGTCATAGACCGCACGGGCGGTGAGTTCAGTGATTTCGCGCGGGTGGTTGATCTGGGTGTTGACCCAGATGGGAACCTTGTGATATCCGGACAATTTTTGCATCAGCGAGGCATTGATGCGTTGCGGCAGCACCACCGGCAGGCGCGAACCGAAGCGGATCATCTCGATGTGCGGGATCTCCCGCAGTCGGTGGAGGATGTATTCGATCTCGTCGTCGTTGAGCAGCAGGGGATCGCCGCCGGTGATCAGCACGTCGCGGACCTCCGGGTGGTCGGCGATCCAGTTGAGTCCCTCGTCCACGTCCAGGCGCAGTTTGAGCACCTTGTCGATGGTCACCTCGCGCCGGAAGCAGTGGCGACAGTAGATGCCGCAGGTTTGGGTCACCGCGAAGGCCACCCGGTCGCGATACTGGCGGGCGATCGAATCAGGACGTTTTTCCTCGGTGCTTCGGTTCTCTTTCCAGACCAGATAGCCTTCCATGCCCAACTCGTTCTGGAACTCGAGCATGGAGGGGATCACCTGCTTGCGGATCGGGCAGTCGGGGTCATCCTTGTCCATCAGGCTGGCGAAATAGGGGGTGGTCCCCCAGCGGGTGTGTTTGTGGGCGAGAATGGCTTCCCGTTCCGCGGGGGTGACATTGATGAATCTTTCGAGCTTTGCCAGTGTGTTGACGTGATTCTTGAGTTGCTCTCGCCATTCGTTCATTGCGTGGTTACCGCTCGTTTGGGGGCTGGGGCGGGTGGTCGGTTTGTGGGAAGGGGTTGCATGATCAAGTGTTCCCTTGCCTATTTATATTCCATGATAGACCTTTTTGCGAGGGGATTGAATCTTTTTTTTGCCATGGGTCGGGAATTGTCCATGATAGGGGTGATGACATGCAAGCCGTATCGGATGGATTGCGTATCGATTGCACACCTGTGTTGTCAGAGTTGTCCGCTGCCATTCTTGCCGACGATCCGATTGAACTGGGGGTGAAAGGAAAAATCCCCGTAGGCGAACCCCTTGAAACTCTGAACGATCAGTCGGTCAATACGCATGCTGATCCCTTGTCAGGAGAGGTAAAGAACACCCCTGGTGAGAATAGGCTGTTTTAGCGACTTGGGTTGGGGAAAGTTTGTCCATTCATGCCACCGCCAGCGTATGGATCTCTCCCCAGGGTTGAAACAGCGAGGGGCGCAGACCCGATTCGAGGCGGTCGGCGAGCTGGTTCCAGTTGGTGGGCACGGCGGGCGGGAACGGCCAGATCACGGTGATGAAGTTCTTGCCGGGACGCAGGTGTTCGACCGGCAGCGCGATGTGCCGGGTGGTCCAGGCCGAGAGCACTGGGGTGTGGGCCATATGGATGCCGTTGAGGGTGATCTCCACGGTGGCGCCCATGGCGATCCCCTCGGCCATGCGGCAGGTCAGGGTGAGCTGGAGCGGAGCGGAGACCGCGCCCAGATAGAGCACGAATTCGCTCTCTTCGGTATGGCTGGTGAAGAAACTGGATGATTTATGCCACTCCCCACCCGGTTGGCACCAGTTGTTGATGTGCCGGTAGGGTTCGAGCAGATCCACCGGTCCGGCACCCATGCCGTGGTTGGCGATCAACCGCTCCTGGAGTTGTCCGGCCAGCTGGGGATCGTGTTTGGTGAAGGCCAGGCTCAACGCCTCGATCACCAGATCGTGGCGCCGTTCGCCCATGTCGGCCATGCGGAACACCGCCAGAGGATCGTCGAGGGCCAACACGTCCGGGAAGATGTCGCACAACGCGCCCGGCAGACAGCGACAGGCCAGATCCCCCATGAGGGTGGCCAGTTTCAACGTCTCGGGGCTTTGGGCGGCCTTTTCGGCGTGATGACGCACGATCTCCCGTGACTGACCCCACGAGGCGTTGTGCAGGGCGGCGAACAGATGGGCACGACTGACGATGGTCGCATCCGGACGCGGCGCGCGCGCCACCAGGGTTGTCCAGTCGGCATCGACCCCATCCAGGATCTTCCGCACCCCCCGCGCCATCTCCGCGGACACCATGGAGATCCCCTCGAAGCTCAGGTGGCAGTAGTCGAAAAAGATCTCCCGATCCGGCAGCGCCCCATCCCGCCAGACGGTGAACCGCTCCGCCAGATCGATCAACGTCACCTGGGGGGCGATCCGCTCCCGTTCGGTCAGCATGGCCTCCCGCACCACATGCGGACGGCGCGGGGTCAGAAGCGGCCAGCTCCAGAGCATGGCGTCGCGGGCCTGCTCCAGACTGGCGCGCGCGCCGTGAACATCGCCATGCGCCATCTGACAGCGGGCGGTGAGGTTCCAGGCATGCGCCGTGGTGCCGTCATCAAGCTCCCGCAGTCGCGCGGCGATCGTCTCGCCCGCGATCCAATCTTGCTGTTGCAGGCGCGTTTGTGCCTCGTCCCACACCTGTTGCCACAGGGTATGGGCCTCCGGGGTGCGCATCAGCGGCGCGCCGGACACCGAATCCGAGGCAAAATCCACCAGATTGAACTCCGGAATCACCAACAGCACCGGCACCCCCTGGGATTCGGCCAGCTTCACCAACTGGTCGAGCGTTCCCCGCACCCGTTGCCCCAGCCAAGTCTCGATCACCCGGTTGATCCCGGCCATCCCTTCGCCACGGCGCAGCGCATGGGCCATGTTGGGGCCCATCTCCTGCCACAGGGCATTGGGTTCGAGCAGGTTGTTGCCCGCGAAGACGATGAACAGATCCGGTTCCAGGGCCAGCGCATCGTGGGCGAGCTTGAGAAGGGCCGGCATGAACAGGCCGTTGCAGGCCAGATCGATCACTTCGTGGCCGGTTGCGCTCTCCTCGCCGGCCAGCATCGCCTCCAGGGCGAGAGCCGGGGTGAAGTGCGGTTCGAAGAAGAAGCCGCGCGCCACCGATTCCCCCAGATAGACGATCCGCTTTTTGTCGCTCTTGGCCGGAATGGTTTCGGTCGCCGCCCAGCGCGAAGCGGTGAATGGATCGACTTCGCCGCGTCGGTAGTGACGTTTGCCATTCACCACGACCGGTTCCCAGATGCCGATGGGCTGGCTGCCATCCCCGATCGTCGGTTCGGGTGGGGGGCTGGCCTGTTCGGCGGGCAGATCCAGGCGTCCGTTGAAAAATCCGAGCTGACGCATGGTGTCGAGCAGACGGGGCAGATCCGCCACCTGCATGAGTCGGGTGGCGAGTTGATTGGCCAGGAGTTTGGCGGAGTCGGGCGGCGGTGTGGTCATGGTGGCCAGATGCAGTGGAATGGAAGGGGGCCGTGAGATTGGGGGCATGCCCCCAACCTCTCCGCGAGCGTGAGGGCAACGGTTAAAAGAACGTATAGACCCGATGGGTGATGGCCGAGGCGGCCTGATTTCCTTCGACGATCTCGAGCGCCTGTTTCCAGTAAGACGGAATGGTGTTCTTGTCGATGAGGAAATCCTCCAGCACCAACAGGTCGATCCCGGCGCGCACGAAACAGGAGAGGGCGTTCTTCGGCGAACAGACGATCGGTTCGCTGCGCATGTTGAACGAGGTGTTCAAGACCAGGGGGCAACCGGTGCGCCGGTGGAAGGCGCTCAACAACGCATGGTAGCGTGGATTTTCTTCGGCATGGACGGTCTGGACCCGCGCGGAGTTGTCCACATGGGTGATGGCCGGAAGGTCGAGGGTGGAGTGGACCGGGCAGGTCTGCAACATGAACGGCGAGGTGGATTGCAACTGGAAGTGATCTCCCATCCGCTCCTCGAGCACCGACGGCGCGAAGGGACGGAACGCCTCGCGTTTTTTCACCAGGGCGTTGATGTGGTCGCGCATCAGTGGGCTGCGCGGATCGGCCAGGATGGAACGGCCACCCAGGGCGCGGGGTCCGAACTCCATGCGCCCCTGGAACCAGCCGATCACCTTGCCGTTGTCCATCGCCTCGGCCACCCGGTCGAACAGTTCCTCGGAGCGGCCACGGAAATCCTCGTATTCCAACGGGGTGGTGGCGAGCATGCGGGCGATCTCGTCGTTGGAATAGGCGGGGCCGAGAAAGACATCGCGCAGTCGGGCACGGGGCAAAGGATCCTCGCAGCGACGGACGTGGGCGATGGCCGCCGCGCCCAGGGCGCCGCCGGCGTCGTTGGAGGCCGGTTGCACGAAGAGGTTCTTGAACGGCCCCCGGGTCAACACCTGACCGTTGGCCACGCAGTTCAGAGCGACCCCTCCGGCCATGCAGAGGTTTTCCGACGGAACCCGTTCGTGCAGCCAGGTCGCCTTGGCGATCATGATCTCGTTCAACACCACCTGGAGGCTGTGGGCGATATCCATGTGGAACGGGTCCATGTCCGATTCCGGCGCGCGTGGTGGGGCGCCGAGGGTTTCGATCAGTTTGTCCGAATACATGCGGTCGGATTTCAGGAAATCGAAATAGGACAGATCCAGGCGATACTGGCCGCCCTCGCCCGGCAGAATCATCGCGCGGATGGCATCCACATGCACCGGCTTGCCGTAGGGGGCCAGTCCCATCACCTTGTATTCGCCGCCATTGACCTTGAAGCCGAGATAGCTGGTGAGGGTGCTGTACAAAAGGCCGATCGAGTTGGGGAACTCCACCTGTTCGAACAGGGTCAGGGATTGGCCCGCGCCGTGGCCATAGCTGGTGGTGGCCCATTCGCCGACCCCATCCACGGTGAGGACCGCCGCCTCCTCGAAGCCGGAGAAGTGGAAGGCGCTGGCGGCGTGGGCCAGATGGTGCTCGACCCATTCGATGGGACCGTCGAAGCCCAGAATGGTGCGGATCTCCCGTTCGGGCCGTTTCGGATCCATGCGGGCCAACTCGTCGGAGCGGCGATCGCAGCCGGGCAGCCCCATCCAGAGCTGACGTCCGAGTTTCTTTTCGGGCAGTTCGTAGTAGGCCACGCAATCGATGTCGGCCATGGTGAGGCCGGCCTGGCTCAGGCAGAAACGGGTGGCTCCCTTGGGCATCGAGGGGTCGTGCTTGATGCGCGAGAAGCGCTCCTCCTCGGCGGCGGCGACAAGATTTCCATCCCGCAACAAGCAGACCGCGGCGTTGTGATAGTGGGCGGAGATGCCCAGGACGTTGTATGACATGGCGTGCGCTCGCTGCTGGAAGGATATATAAGGCGGGATCCTCGCGGAAGAATGATTGTACGTTCGCCTTCTGTCAACAAAAAAATCCCCCGGCAAGGATTTGCCGGGGGAGGGACGATACGGTTGGGGTGTGGTCATGGGGCAGGGGTGCCGGGAGTTGTCCGATGGGGATGGACATGCACTTCCCTTTTTTGGCAAGTTACCTTGGAACTCCCGTCAGGGAGGTCCAAGGTCGGGGGGTGAGGGGGCTTCCCCCATCATGTCAAGCTACAGCGCGGTTTTTCCGTCGATCATGTCCATCACCGAGTTGAGCAGCAGGGCCTGGATCTTGCCGCCATCGTTGATGGTGGTGTTGGCGCACGCGGCGATCGGTTCCTTGACGTTGTAGCGATAGCCCACATAGCAGTCATACCCCTGCACCTGACCCGGATGGCCCACCAGCTTGCGGTCCAGGTTCTTGAAGACCGCCGGTCCCATCTGCAACACGTTCGGGATCACCTTGAAATAGGTCTGGGTCACCATGCCGATCGGATGGGTCGGATCCTCGTACTTGCTGCCCAGATATTTCGCCCAGGTGAAGAGATCGTGGACCGTGCCGGTCATGCCGCCCGCCGCGCCGTAGAAGCTGGGATGGATCTTGACCGAGTATCTGGTGTTCTGTTCGCACTTGGCGTCCACGGTTTTGCAGGCGCCGGCGAAGTTGCTGTACCAGTCGATGTAGCCCGTGGCGCCGACGGTGTTGCCGCCCGGCAGGTTGGGAGGAATGGTCGTGCCATCGAAGTCATCCAGATTCGCCAGGGCTTGCGTCGTGCCCGCAGGGCCGAACTTGGCCTTGACCGCATCCTGCCATTTGGTTCCGGCGGGTGAGAGTTTCTCGATGACCATGCCCAGCAGGACGTAGTTGGCGTTGGAGTAGTGCCACCCCTTGCCCGGTTCCTCGACGCCCAGGTCGTAGCTGATGTTGATCAGATCCTGAGCGGTGAACGGGGTTCCCTTGGTGGTCAGTTCGCTGTCGAGATAGCCTTGCAGGGCCCAGACGTTGCTGTAGTCATAATAGCCCAGCTTGTCTTCCATCTGTTGGGAAGAGGTCTGTTTGAGACCGCTCAGGTGGGTCAGCAGTTGGTAGACGGTGATCTCCTTGAAAAGGGCCAGTTTGGCGTCGGAGAGCTTGTTGTTGGGGTCCACGGCGGCCTTGAAGGTGGCTGCGTTGTAGGCGCCCAGGGTTTTGGCCGTGGTATCGACCGTGAGCGCGCCCAACAGGTCACCCAGGGTGGCGGTGGTGATGTTTTTGGTGGCGGTGTTGTAGCCATAGTCGGCCACCAGATCCATGGCCGTCAAGCCGGTCAGGGTCTTGGTGATGCTGCCGAGACGGAAATGATGGGTGTCGGTCATCTTGGTGTCGTTGGTGGAGATCGACGATGTGCTCGCCCCCAGGTCGGCGTAACCGCTGGCATAGACCGTGCCCGTTTGGGTGGTGTCGTTCGGCAAGGTGACCTTGATCACCACGCCCGGCAGGGTGCCGTGGGTGGTGCCGTTGCCGCTTTCGGTCATGGTTTTGAGTTTGGCCTTGATGGCCGCATCCAGGGCGTCGATACGGCTTTGGGGCCACAGATCGTTCCACATCTGCGTGCCGGTCTTGCCATCGACGGTGAGGTTCAGTCTTTGGGCCAGGCGGGTGAATTGGGTTTGTCTGATCGGCTTGCCGCTGGCATCGAGCTTCTTGAGTTCGGTCATGAAGTGCTTGGTGGCATTGGCCACGCTGACCGGCGTGGTCAGGGCGGTATCGACGTTCAGGGTGTCGATGGAGCCGACATTGGTCAGCGCCCCGGCGGTCAGGGTGATGCCGTTGGAAGGATCCTTGTCGCTATCCAGGGTTTGCAGAAGGCGCAGGATCTTGATGACGCGATCCGTGCTGTCCGGATCCTGCACGTTCGCCAGCGCGGTGGTGGAGTCTGCCGCGAGATCCAGGGGGGTGATCTGGGTGCCGATGGCGCTTTCACCGAGGCTCAGGTTGTCCACGAAGAAGCGGATGCGGGTGTCGGAGGCGGCATTGTATTGGAATTGTCCACCATTGCTGGTTTTCTTCGTGGTGGAGGCGTTGGTTTCGATGTAGGCGCCCTGGCTGTTGACCGTGTAGGTCTTGTAGATCAGGCCATCGACCGGGGCGTCGGTGAAGGTGCCGGTCGTGAAGGCGGGATTGAGCGCCAGGGAGGTGTTGCTGCCGTCGCCGCCGCCGCCCCCGCCGCCGCCGCATGCCGCGCTGGTCAGACCCAAACCGATCGCGGCCAGGGCGCTGAATTTTTCATTGAGCCATATCTTTTTCATCGTCACGACACCTTATGATTATTTATGAAAGAGGGGCAAGCCCGGCATGGGTTGATTGGACAAGGTTGAGCAAAAAGGATCGCATCGGGTCGAGCAGTGCCCGGATGGTCGCGGGCGGGAAGGCGCGGACGTCATGGGCCACGAAAATCTGCAATTGACCACCCTCCACGATGGCATTGAACATCAGGTCATACAGGGCCGAGGCCCGATCGCTGGCACGATGGGGCGCCAGATCGCCGCGTATCTTTTCGGTCAGCGCGCCGCCATCCAGACGGTACTCCCCCAGGAAGTTGAAGCTGATCCGGGGTTTTTGGGAAAGGGTCACGCCAGGGGTCAGGTAGCGCAGAATTCCGTAACCGATGCCCTGATGCGGGATTTTCGCCAACGCCTCGCGTTGGTTCCGACACAGATCCAAGGGCGATGTCCCGGCCTCGCAGCTTGGGACGAACGGAAAGACGCTGGTGAACCACCCCACGGTACGGCTGATATCCAGACCCGCGACCAGCGGTTCCCGGCCATGGCTTTCGAGCATGATGGGGGTCCGCGTGGTTTGTGTTAATTTACGCAAAGAGTATGCCAAAGAGGCGAGCAGTACGTCGATCATCCGGAACTCCGCCCCGGCACGCCGGGTCACCGCCAGCAACGCCTCGGTTTGATCGACCGTCAGGGTGATGTTGTCGTCCACGATTTCCACCCCACGCGTCGGATCCGGTTCGATGAAGCCCGGAATGGGTGGGGTGGGGAGTTCGTCCACCGCCCGCCAATGGTTCAATTCGGCCAACAGCGCCGCGCTTCGGCTGTATTCGTCAATCCCGAACGCCCACTTTTGGAACGATCCACCCTTGGGCGGCAACACGATCGCCTGGCCGGTCACCACCTGCTCGTAGCCGCGCAGGATGTCGTCGAGCAGGAATCGCCAGGAAACGGCGTCAATAATCAGATGGTGAATGACGAAAAGCAGACGCTCCTCCCCATCCAGCCGGAACAGACGCGTTTTGAACAGCGGCCCGCTCGACAAATTAATGCCACTTTGCAGCGCCTTTGTCAATTGATCCACCCGCGCCTCGACCCCATCCATTCCGCGCAGATCGATCGGTTCGAAATCGACCGGGAGATCGACATCCTGAATCATCTGGACGACCCTTCCGTCATCGACCCGGAAGCAGGCGCGCAGCATGTCGTGATGGCGCTGCACGGCGGTCAGCGACGCCAGAAGCGCCCGTTCGTCCAGGGGGGCGTCGAAAAAGAGATACTCCCCGTGGTTGAAGTGGTGGTGATCGATCGGATAGTCCTGAAAGAACCACGCCTGGATCGCGGTCAGGGGGAGAACGCCCGTGACCGGTCTTTCGCTGGCCGGGTCTGTCGTCGGCGTGGGCGCGCGATTTCCGATGGCGCGGGCCAGTGCGGCGATGCTGGGATAGAGGAACAGATCCTTGGTCTCGACGCCAAGATCGCGCAGGGCCGCCACCACCTGAATGGCCTTGATCGAATCGCCACCCAAGGTGAAGAAATCCTCCGTGATGCCGATGCGCTCCCGTCCGAGAATCCTCTGCCACACGCCGGCGATGCGCAGCTCCAGAGGCGTCGCGGGCGGGGTGATGACGCCGGACTCCCGGCACGCCTCCCGCGCCAGGCGACGCAACGCCTGCCGATCCACCTTGCCGTTGATCGAAAGGGGGAGTTTTTCCAGGGTGACCCAGCGGTTCGGGATCATGTAGGCGGGCAGGCGCGGCTCCAGCCAGGCGCGTGGACTTTCGGCGGCGAGCGTCGCCGGGGTCACGAAGGCCACCAGTTCGGCGTTGCCGTCGCCATTCCGCTCCACCAGTACGGCGGCCTCTTCGACCAGCGGGTGTTGCAGCAACTGATGCACCACCTCTCCCGGCTCGACCCGGTTGCCGCGGATCTTCACCTGATCGTCGCCCCTGCCGAGCAGTTCCAGGGCGCCATCCTCCAGCCAGCGTCCGAGATCGCCGGTGGCATAATTTTTTTCGACCGTTTGGCCGTCTTGGATGCCGAATCGTTCGGCGGTCAGTTCCGGGCGGTTCAGATACCCCCGCGCCACTCCGATTCCGGCCACCCGGATCTCCCCCGGCACCCCGACCGGCACCAACTCGCCGGAGCCATCCACCAGATGGATCGTCAGGTTCTCCAGCGGCGGGCCGATCGGGATCTGCCCGTGCGGATAGCGCGCCGGATCCGGGAACACGCGCTGCATGCTGGCGCACACCGAGGTCTCGGTGGGTCCATAGGCATTGAAATAGTTCATCCGTCCCGCCAGTCGCAGGGCATCTTCCAGGATGGGCGGTTCTCCGGCGGTGATCAGGGTCTTGAGAGCCAGGATCGCGGGTGGATCCCCTCCGGCGCACAGCGAATGCAGATAAACCGGCGGCAGGGTGGCCACATTCACGCCGGTGGTCTGGAAATGGTTCAGCAACCGTTCCGGGTCGTGGATGGTGGCCAGGCACACCGGCACCAGGGCGGCGCCGGATAACAGGGCCATGAAGATCTCGGAGAGGCTGGCGTCAAAGGAGGGGGAGGCGAACTGCGCCACCCGATCTCCGGCCACCACCTCGAAGGCGCGAATCTGCGCCAGGGTCATGTTGACGAAGCCGCCATGTTCCACCAGAACCCCCTTGGGTTGGCCGGTGGAGCCCGAGGTGTAGATCACGTAAGCCAGGTTGTTCGGGGCGAGTGGTGGACGGGCCACGGCAACCGGTTCCCCGTTTCGCGACGACTCGACCGCGAGCAGGGGCAGAGGCGGATTCTCGAACGACCGTTCGACCAGCAGACGCCGCGCGCCACAGTCTTGGAGCATGAAGTCGAGCCGGGTGCCAGGGGTGGACATATCGATCGGCAGCACCGCCCCTCCGGCCTTCATGATCCCCAGCAGGCCGGCGTAAAAGGCGGCGCGGCGATCGACCAGCAGCGGGACGATCTCTTCGCCGGCCAGCCCCTCGGCCAGAAGCTGGGCGGCGATCCGGTCGCTCCAGGCATCCAGCATTCGATAAGCGATGCAGGTGCCGTTCTCCTCCACGATGGCGATCGCTTCGGGGGTGGTGGCCACCTGGGCGGCGAACAGCTCGACCAGGGTGGTGCGCGGGCAGGGAGCGGTGCGCTGGTTGAACGAATCGAGCAGCTTGCGTTCCGCCTCGGGCAGGATCGGCACACGTCCGATGGGCATCTCCGGGTGGGCCGCGACCTGGCGGATCATTTCGTTCAACTGTCCCACCAGCCGTTCGATGCGTCCTGGGCGGAACAGATCGGTGTTGTAGGTCACGGCCAGGCGCAGGGCGTCGTCGCGCTCGAAGAGATCGAACACCAGATCGAAGCGACTGATCTGGGCATCGACCTCATAGGCCGAGATGGTCAACCCGTCGGGTTGCGGTCGTTCGGGCATCGCATCCTGCATCACCACCATGATGTCGAAAAGCGGCGAGCGGCTCATGTCCCGTTCCGGGTTCAGCTCCTCGATCAGCCGGTCGAAGGGGTAGAACTGGTGGGTGAAGGCTTCGGTGACGCTGGTTCGCACCTTGCCCAGCAGGGTCGAGAATCCTTCCGCCGGATCGATGGTGTCGTGCAGGGCCAGGGTGTTGAGATAGAGGCCGATCTGCTCTTCCAGTTCCGGGCGGTCGCGACCGGCCACCGGGGTGCCGACGATCACCGCCCGCGGGTCGCGGACGCCGGCGTGGCGCCAGATGAGCCCCTTGACCAGGGCGGTGAGCACCATGAACAGGGTCGCCTGATGGGTGGCGCCGAGTTGCAGGAGTCGTGCGCGTTGTTCCGGGGCGAAGTCGTGGATGTGGATGCGCCCTTGGAAGGTCTGCACCGGTGGACGGGGAAAATCGGTGGGCAGATGGAGCGGCGGTTCGGTTGTTTCGATTTTTTTCAGCCAGTAACGGCGGGCGGCCTCGGCCTCGGAGCCGGCGAGCCGGGCGTTCTGGTGGGCGGCGAACTCCTTGTAGTGGATCGGCAAGGGGGGCAGGGCGGCGGATTGTCCGGCCAGCCGCGCCGAATACAGGGTGATGGTCTCGTTTTGCAGGATCTCCAGCGACCAGCCGTCGCTGATGATGTGGTGCATGTTCAGAAGCAGCAGATGCCGCTCCGGGGCGAGCCGCAACAACCTGATCCGGTAGAGCGGACCGGTCGCCAGATCGAACGGGGTTCGTGCCTCCTCCAGGGCCAGGGCGCGGGCCGCGGCCTCGGGATCCGGGCGGTCGGAAAGCTCCACCCGCATCAGTCGGGTCAGGGGTTCGGGGTGGATCTTCTGCCTGGGCAGGACGAACGGCTCTTCACCCTCGGCACCCTGGACAAAGGTGGTGCGCAGGGTTTCGTGACGCCTGGCCACCGCATCCAGCGCCTCGGTCAGGATCTCCCCATCCAGGGGACCCCGGAAATCGAACCACGAGGTGGTGTTGTAGGCAATGGCCGCGCTTTCCATCTGCTGGAGGATCCACAGCCGCAACTGCGCCGGGGAGACCGGGTAATCGGGCTGCTCGGGCAAGATCGGGATCGGGTCGAGGTTGGTTGCCGCGCGGCGGCGGATCAGGGCGGTGAGCGCGGCGATGGTCGGGTGGGCGAAGATTTCGGCGAGGCTTACCGCGACGTTGAACTGCTTCTGGAGGCGCGCCACCAGGCGTACCGCCTTGAGGCTGTGTCCGCCCAGCGCGAAGAAGGAGTCGTGGCGTCCGGGATTTCCGGTTCCCAGGATCTCCTCCCAGAGCTTCGCCATCGCCCGCTCCTCGGCGCCGCGCGGCGGGGCGAAGGGGACGGTGAGCCGTTCGCGCCGGATCGGTTCGTCCACCGGCAGGGCCTGTTTCTTCTCGCCGGTCGCATGGATCAAGGGCAGGTAGTGGGCCTGGTGTTTCAACCGGTTCTCGGGGGGGGTGCCGGGATCCCAGTCGAGCGTCCGGACTGGCCGTCCGGTGGTGCGGGTGGTGGGGTGCGCCACGGATGCGGGGGCCGGTTGGCCGGTTGGCGCGGAGGCCGGTTTCGGGGCGGCGGGCGCCTGGGGCGGCGGGGCGGCGAGAAACAGGGTGGCATGGGTCGGGGTTTCCGGCAGATTCGCCAGAGGCGCGCCGAAAACGACCCCCTCGGGGCTCTCCCGGAGGGGGTGCAACAGGGAGTCGGTGGACAGGAATTCGCGTACCGGCGCGTTCTTGGCGCTGGGACGGAACGCCGCTTCCAGGGTGTCGAGCCCCCGTTCCAGGCCGTGATGGCGCAGCGCGGAAAGAATCGCCCGTTCCACCCCGCGACCGAGCACCCGGCAGCTCAACAAAAACGTGTCGAGATGCAGGCACCCCGCCCGCCGTTCGGCCAGCACCACCCCCACCAGACCGTAATCCCCGAACCGGTCGGTCACATGCACGCACCATCCGGACCATGCCGGCTGCTCCAGCAGGGCGGCGATCTCGGTTTCGCTTCGGCGGATGGTGCTCAGGTTGAACTGATTGGTGCGCTGGGTCAGTTGCGACACCCGCGCCAGATGTTCCGGGCGGATCGGCTCCAGATAGACCTTGATCTCCAGGGTCTTGAGGAAATCCTCCAGCGAGCCGGTCTGCTCCTGATGCTGGCGGCGCTTCACCTCCTCCATGTACATGGCCGCCCGCTTCTGATCCTCGGCGGTCACCTGGTGGCGGTCGAAGGCCCAGATCAGGCTCAGGAACAGCGGCAGGTCGTCGGGATTCTCCGGCAGACGCAGGGTCAACACCTCCGGGGCGTTGCGCATCATCTCCGCGCACTCCACCCCGGAGTCATCCAGGAAAAGGAAACTGTCGCTTCCCAGATTCAGTTCCCTGGCCATGGCGCGCAGGTTTTCGGACTTGGGACGCCAATTGATGCGCTCGGTCACGATGTGTTCGCGCTTCAACACCATCTCCGGGTGGTTGGCGAACACCTCCCAGACATCCTCCGGGTTGTTTTTGCTGTTCAAGGCGAGCAGGAACCCTTCGTCCAACCGGTCGAGCATGAAACGCTGCAAGGCGGCGTGCCCAGGGGTGACCACCACCCCGGCGCTGCCGCCCTCGCCGCAGATTCCCTGCCACAAGGTGTTGTCGCAGTCGAGCACGATCACCTTGAAGGGGGGCGCCTTGAGGGCATGCACCCGCCGGGCGATGGCCGCGCCCATGGTGGCCAGGTGTTCGTCCGTGAAGGGGATGTGTCCGATCCGTTCCTGGCTTGGATCGAAGATTTCGGCGATGGCCTCCCGCGTGGCCAGGGTTTCGTCGAGGGGGAGCGGTTTCAGGGTGGGATGCGTGGCGATCCAGGCGCGCAGACGGTCGTGCAGCCCGGCGATCAGGGAGAGCGCTTCGGGCATCTCCGGGAGGGCGGATGCACGTGGCAACAGCCCGATCCAAAGCGGAGCCGGATTGACGCGTCCATTCAACGCGCCGAGCAAACGGTCGAAATAGCCGTCGAGATGGGTGCGACAGGCGTCGAGGCCACTGCCGGTCAGATCGCGGATCCAGTCCTCGAAACGGACCAGGAGCAGCGCGGGTCCGGCATGGGTGGAGAGCAGAGAACGGGGGTCGAGCAGCTCCTGGAATACCTGGTTGTAACCGGCGAAGCGGGGTTCGATGGGCAGGCCGAAGGCCCGACCCCACCAGCGGATGTGCGGGGCGAGCGGCTCGGCGGTGAAGGTGGCGGCGATCGCCAGGGTGATGGCGTGGGGATCGGCTGGCGGCGCGTTGGTTTCGGGGGGCGCGGCGGGGGCGGCATCCAGGGTGGGCACTCCCGGCAGGGCGATGGCGCCAAAGGGGATGGTTTCATCCGCGCTCACCTGCTCCAGGATCGCCCACAGCTCCGTCACCAGGCGGTCCACCCGCGCCGGGGCAATGGCGGCACGGTTGAGGATCATGGTGATTCCCAGGCTTTCGCCGGGGACGAACTGCACGGTGAGCGGATAGTTGGAGTGGTCGCTCTGTTTGTATCCCTCCACCACGAGTTGACCACCCCGGCCATCGTCGAGGGCGAAGTGGGACAGTTCGGCGGCGGCGTAGTTCTCGAAGACCAGGATGTGGTCGAGGGGAGCGTCGCGCAGGGGGGTGGCGGCCTGGATTTCGGCCAGGGAGTGGTGGTGGTGCTCCTGGCTGGCCAGGCCGTCGTCGCCCACCTGCCGCAGCAGATTCTTGAAAGGCAAGGTGGCGGCTCCGCGTACCCGGACCGGTACGGCGTTGATGAACAGCCCCACCATCCGCTCCACGTTGGGGATCTCCGGCGGGCGTCCCGAAACCGTTGCGATGAAAACCACGTCTCTGGTATGGTTATGCAGGGCCAGCATCGTCCCCCAGGCGGTCTGGATCACGGTGTTCAGGGTTACCCGGCAGCGGGCGGCCAACTGTTTGAGGTGTGTGAACCGTTCGGCGGGCAGGGCGTAGTGGCGCTCCTCGGGATCGAAGGGGGCATCGGGCGCGGGGTGACAGTCGGGCAGGGCGACGCGACCCGTGTAGCCGGTGAGCCGCATTTTCCAGAACCGGGCCGAGGCGGCCTGATCGACCCGTTCCAGCCAGTCGAGATAGCGGGCGAAGGAGACCGGCGCCGGCAGGCGTGGCGGCTGGCCGGTGAGCAGTCCGGCATAGAGGGCCAGGGCCTCCTCGTGGAGGATGCCGACGCTCCAGCCGTCGAGGATGATGTGATGAAAGCTGTGCAGCACCTCGAAGCTGTCCGCGTCCAGGCGGAAGAGGGCCATGCGCATCAGGCCGTCACGGGTGAGATCGAAGCCGCGCCGCCAGTCGGCTTCCATGTGGTCGCGAATGGTTTGCTCCCGCGCTTCGGGGGCGAGCGGGGTCAGGTCCTTGAGCAGGAACTCGAGTTTTTGCGTCTTGAGAATCACCTGACGCGGTTGGGCGACGCTTTTGTGGACGAAGCGGGCGCGCAGGATATCGTGGCGGGCCAGAACCTGGTTCCAGGCGGTCTCGAATCGGGCTGGATCGAGGTCGCCCCGCAATCGGAAACGGCACTGCTCGAAATAGGGGTTGGAGTCCTGGTCGTGCAGGGCGTGGAAAAGCATCCCTTCCTGCATGGGGGTGAGGGCAAGGATCTTGAGGATCTCTTCTTTTTTCATGATGGGAAAGAACCGTCTTGCGTCTGATTTCTGGTTCCCGTGGAACTCCCGTCAGGGAGGTCCGCGGTCGGGGGTGAGGGGGCCGGTTTCCCGTGGAACTCCCGTCAGGGAGGTCCGCGGTCGGGGGTGAGGGGGATCTCCCCCCATCGTGCCGGTTGATGGCAGTCCTATTCCGCACGAGTATAGCCGACATGTGGAGAGAGGCAAATTTTTTTGACGATATTTGAGTTTTTCTTTGACATTTTCGCTTGGTCAGCTGATACTAAGCTATGATTAAAAAGCGGTTTGTTATTTTGATCTTTATATTCTGCTGAGGTTATAATACAATGGTCTTAAAAAGAGGTCGCAGGTATGCCAATTTTCTGGCAGCCCAGGCGGAAGTCTCCACCTCGGAGGAGATCGCCCCTGATTCAGATCATCGCACCGACACGCAACTTTCCGATTCAACCGCCTCGGCATCTCCATCCCTGTCCGAGGCGCGGGAGCATGAATCCGCAGCGCAGCCGGTGGAGTCGATCCCTGTCATGTCTGTTCCGGTTGCCGATGGGTATGCCGGTCCAATTCCACCCAGTCCCAACAATCCAGAAGCCGGCCAGGATCCGGAACGACCGGACGTAGCCCCGTCCAGCCACTCAAAGGAGTCTATTCAAATGAGCGAAACCGAAACCGTCACCGAAACCGAAACCGAAACCGTTGTCGAGACCGAAGCCGCCCCGGCCCCGGTTGCCAAAACCGACGCGGAGATCGAAGCCCGCCTGAAAGAGGCCCAGAACATGACCAAAAACTACATGTTCGCTTCGTTGGGCACCGGACTCGTCCCGGTTCCGACCGTCGATGTCGGCATCCTGATCGGCATCCAGACTCGCCTGCTCTACAAGTTGGCCAAACTCTACGATCTCAAGTTCACCGAGGATATCGGCAAAAAACTGCTCATGTCGCTTCTGGGCGGTACCCTGCCGGTGGCCGGTGGCATGGGCGTGGCCACCATGCTCAAGGCCTTTCCCGGTATCGGCAGCTGGCTCGGCATGACCAGCATGGCCATCTTCGGCGCCGCTTCCACCTATGCCGTGGGTCGGGTGTTCATCCAACACTTCGAATCGGGCGGCAACTTCTTTAATTTTGATCCAGCCAAAACCCGTGCTTATTTCCGCGAGGAGTTCGAGGCTGGCAAGAAGGTGGCCGAAGAGATGCGCGCCGAGCAGAACGCGGCCTGATTCTGGAGGCGCTTTGGGCGGGTTGGTACGGCCCGGGGAATGATCGAACGTTCGTTGACTGTTGCGGATTTTTGCTGATTTCTCGTTCTATGGCAAGCCTTTAGACCTTCCACGAAGCGGCGCCTTTGTTGATTTGACCGACCTCTTGTTCCGCCCTGTTTTGGCGGGGCAAGAGGTCTTTTCATGTGAGACGACTCGGATGATGACCAAATTGTCCGCCTATTGGGCCCGTGTCCGCGATGGGGTGCGCAATGCTGGCATGACGCTGGCAGTTTATTCTTTAATATTCATTATCATCTTTATTTTCTTGTGGCCACGCATGGTGATCACCATCCAGGCGGGCGAGGGCGGGGTGATGTACAAGCGGTTCTTTGGCGGAACCGTGGTGGACAACGTTTTCACCGAAGGATTGTACGTGATCTGGCCGTGGGACAAACTCACCCCCTATGATCTGCGGTTGCAGGCCCTGGTGCGCGATTTCACGGTGCTCACCTCGGTGGGTTTGCCGGTCACCTTGAAGATGTCGATCCGTTTCAAGCCGGAACAGAGCATGCTCGGCTACCTGCATCAGCGGGTGGGACCGGGCTACATCGATTCGGTGGTGATCCCGGAGGTGGAGGCCGCCTTGCGGCGCGCCATCGGTGGGTACTCCCCGGAGGCGATCTACACCACCCGCAAGGGGATGTTGCAGGAGATCATCGGCGAAGCCCTGGAGCCGGCCAGCCAGAAATTCGTGATCATCGACGACGTGATCATCCGTTCGGTCACTCTGCCGGAGCCGATCCAGCGCGCCATCGAGGAGAAGCTGGTCCACGAGCAACAGATGCAGGCCTATGTCTACCGCCTCGACAAGGAGTTGAAGGAGGTGGAACGCAAACGTCACGAGGCTCAGGGTATCTACGAGTATCAGAAAAAGGTGGGAGAATCGCTCAAGGATCCCGAGATTCTCAAGTGGTTGGGAATCCAGGCCACCGAGAAGTTGGCCGAGTCCAACAACGCCAAGGTGGTGGTCGTGGGTGCCGGCAAGGATGGTCTGCCGTTGATCCTGGGCGGCAATTGACACGGGTGTGAATCCTTAAAGCCATGAAACGTTCGCATCTGTTCATCTTGATCGGCCTGGTGCTGCTGTTCGGAGCGGCGCAACTCTATTTCCTCGCCCCGGACAAGACCCTGGAGGTATTGCGCCCGCTGGTCGAGAAGGTCAAGGGCGGGGCGACTCCGGCCAAACCCACCGAGGATCTGGGGCCGATCCGCATCGGTTACGGCTACTACACCGCCAACAAGCGCGAGGCCTTCACCAACGGCATTCTCATGGCGGTCGATCAAATCAACGCCCATCCCAAGGGGGTGTTCAAGGGGCGCAAGCTCGAGGCGGTGGAGGTGGATCTGCCCACCACCTCCAATCCGAACGACATGTGGGACTATGCCAAGGATATCGCCGACCAGAACTTCGTGGCCACGATCCTGGCTGCGGGCGGTGGCGGCGAGAACGCCATCATCGCGTCGGCGGTGTTCGAGAAGTATCGCATCATCAATCTCTGGCCCACCACCACCACCACCAAGCTCACCCAGCACAATTTCAAGTACACCTTCCGCAACATCGCCAACAACAACGCCCAGGCCCAGGTGATGGCCAAGGTGTGCGAGGAGGCGGGGTGCAAGAATGTCGGCATCGTCTACGTGCGCAGCTCCACCGGCGAAGAACTGGCCGCGCTCCTCAACAAACACATCAACCACCTGGATGACGCGGTGGTGGCTTTCTATCAGTCCATCTATCCAGAACAAAAAGACTATTTTCCCATCGTGACCCGCCTTCTGACCAAACATCAGGTCAAGCGACTCGATGCGATCTTTTTTTCCGGCTCCACCCGCGAGGCGATCCCGTTCATCAAGATGTTGCGAGCCTTCAAGCTCGACATGCCGGTGGTGCTGGGGGTTTCGCAGAACGATCCGAAGTTTCTGGAAATGGATGTCAACGGGTTTTCCCCGGTCTACGGCTCGGTGGTGGTGGGGATCTTCGACGAGGACGAGTCGGACAACAAGCTGTTCATCAAGGAATACAGGCAGAAATTCCAAAAGAAACTCGCCTCCTACACCACCGCGGCCCAGGCGTATGACTCGGTGATGCTGCTCGTGGAGGCGATGCGTTATGCCAAGTCCACGGATCCGGACAGCATGGTCTCCTATTTGCGATACGGCGGGGCGCTGGCCATGGACAAGAAGAAAAATGCCCGCCATCACTACCAGAACGGCGAGATCATCAGCCAGGATTATTTCATGCAGATCGTCCGTCACCGCGAGGGCAGGGACGGCAAGCAGGTCTACTATTTCGATACCTATCGCAAGGACGACGAATGCATCTTCCATGTGGGGATCTCCTGTCTGGGGTGCAGGGAGTCGGACACCGCCAATTAAAGGCGGCCTGCGGGATGTGGGTCGGATGGCGATGACGGATCATGACAAACAAGGTGCGACCATGACGTGGACTCCGGAGCAGTTGAGCGCCCAAGAGGGTTTCAGGAACTTCGTGGACGAGGCGATCGTCCCTTTCGCGGATCCGTGGGATCGCGACGAGCGTCTTCCCGAGGGGATCGTTCGTGCCCTGGCGGAACGGGGGTATCTGGGCGCGACCATTCCGACCAGATTGGGGGGAGGCGGTTACGACAGCGCCACCTTCGGCCTGCTTTGTGAAGAGATCGGACGCGGCAGCGCGTCGTTGTTGAGCCTGTTGACCGTGCATGGCATGGTGTGTCAGGCTCTGACGATCTGGGGGAGCGACGAGCAGCAACAAAACTGGCTCCCGCGTCTGGCCTCGGGCGCGACTCTGGGCGCCTTTGCCCTGACCGAACCCAACATCGGCAGTGACGCCAAGAACGTCGAAACCGTGGTGACCCGTCTGGAGGACGGCACCTATCGGTTGGATGGTCGCAAGAAGTGGATCTCCTGCGGTCAGATCGCGGATCTGTTCCTGGTGTTCGGACAACTGGACAACAAGCCGGTGGCCTTTCTGGTGGAGAAGGATCGACCGGGTTTTTCGCGTGCGCCGCTCTCGGGACTGTTGGGTTTTCGCGCCGCGATGCTGGCCGAGTTGATCCTGGATGGATGCGTGGTGCCGGAAGGGAACATGGTGGGTCGTCCGGGTTTCGGTTTCACCCATGTGGCGGGCGCGGCACTCGATCACGGGCGGTTCTGCGTGGGGTGCGGCTGCGTGGGACTGGCGCGGGGGTGTCTGGAGGCCTGTCTGGATTACACCAGCGAACGCAAGCAGTTCGGCGTCCATCTGCGCGAACACCCGCTCATCCAACGCATGCTCACCGACATGATCACCCACATCGAGGCGGCCCGTCTGCTCTGCGTCGAGGCCGGGAGCATGAAGGATGCCCGCGACCCCCGCTCGATCATGGCCACCTCCACCGCCAAGTATTTCGCCTCGACCATGGCCGCCCGCATCGCCTCGGACGCGGTGCAGATCCACGGCGCCAACGGCTGTGGTCCGGAGTATCCGGTGCAACGTCATTTCCGCGATGCCAAGATCATGGAGATCATCGAGGGGAGCAATCAGATCCAACAGACCATCATCGCCAAGTTCGGCCATCTGGATCACGTCCGGGATCAGCGCGCCCGGTCGCGCAAGGGCGCGCGGAGTTGAGTCATGGCCAAGGAACACAAGATCAAGTGCGTGGTCTGGGATCTGGACAACACGCTCTGGGAGGGGATTCTGTCCGAAAACGACCAACTGGTGCTGCGCGAGAACGTGGTGAGGGTGATCCGGATCCTGGACGAGCGCGGCATCCTGCAATCCATCGCCAGCCGCAACGATGCGGATGCCGCCCTGGCGCGGCTTGAAACGTTCGGGCTGAAAGATTTTTTTCTCTATCCTCAGATCCATTGGGACTCCAAGGCCGACTCGATCGAACGGATCGCCAAGACCCTGAACATCGGCATCAACACCTTCGCCTTCGTGGACGATCAACCCTTCGAGCGCGACGAGGTGCGTTTCGCCCATCCGGAGGTGTTGTGCATCGATGCCGCGGACGTGGATGGGATCCCGGATCTGCCGGCCATGATGCCCCGGTTCATCACCGACGATTCGCGCAAGCGCAGGGCGATGTATCGCAGCGACCAGCTGCGCAACGAACGGGAGGCGGAGTTCAGCGGTCCCAAGGAGTCGTTCCTGGCCACCCTCGAGATGGTGGTGACCGTCGCGCCGGCGGTGGAGGAGGATCTCAAGCGCGCCGAGGAGTTGACGGTACGCACCAATCAGCTCAACGCCACCGGCTATACCTACGGTTATGAGGAGTTGCGCGCCTTCAGCCAATCGCCGGACCATCGCCTGTGGATCGCCGGGTTGGATGACAAATACGGCACCTACGGCAAGATCGGGCTGGTGCTCATGGAGACCAGCGCCGACACCTGGGTGATCAAGCTGTTGTTGATGTCCTGCCGGGTGATGGCGCGTGGCGTGGGGTCGATCCTGATCTCTCTGATCCGTCAGCAGGCCAGCAAACACGGGGTGCGTCTGTTGGCCGAGTTCGTGCCCACGGATCGCAACCGCATGATGTACATCACCTACAAATTCGCGGGTTTCAGAGAGACCGGCGAGGACGCACGCGGGGTGACCCTGTTGGAGAACGATTTGACCCGGATTCCGCCGTTTCCGGAGTATGTGCGGATGCGGCTGACCGGGATGGCGTAGAGGGGAACGTGGCGCGGAATCCCGGACGTAACGGGGGTCGGGCGGCGTGACGGAACAATCAATCTTCATGAACGCGGATCGAAGATGACGATGGACATTCAAACGGCAGGCGTGGTGGGCGCGGGGGTGATGGGCGTGGGCGTGGCCCAGAACCTGGCCCAGTGTGGCATGGATGTGGTGCTGGTCGATATCGCGGAGGCGGTCCTGGAGCGCGCCCGTATCGAGATCGGCAACAACGTGCGCTTTCAGGGGTTCTTCGCCAAGGAGAAGAACGGTCCGACACCCGAGGAGGTGCTGGGTCGGATCACCTTCACCACCGAGCCGGAAAAATTGGCCGGCGTGGACTACCTGGTCGAGAACGTGGTGGAGAAATGGCCGGTCAAGGAGGAGGTCTACCGCCGCATCGACGCCATCTGCAAACCTTCGTGCGTCTTCGCGGCCAACACCTCGGCCATCTCCATCACCCGCATCGCCTCGGTGACCCGACGTCCGGACCGGGTGATCGGCATGCACTTCATGAATCCTGTGCCGATGAAACCCTTGGTCGAGGTGATTCGCGGCTTCCACACCTCGGAGGAGACCATCGAATTCTCGAAGTCCTTCTTGAAAAAAATGGGCAAGAGTTGCGTGGTGGTCAACGACTCGCCAGGTTTCGTCTCCAACCGGGTGTTGATGCTCACCGTCAACGAGGCGGTGTTCCTGGTCCAGGAGGGGGTGGCCAAGGCCGAGGAGGTGGACCGGATCTTCAAGAGCTGTTTCGGCCACAAGATGGGGCCTCTGGAAACCGCGGATCTGATCGGCCTGGATACGATTCTCTATTCGTTGGACGTGCTTTACGAGAGCTTCAACGACTCCAAGTTCCGGCCCTGTCCGTTGTTGAAAAAGATGGTCGATGCCGGATTGCATGGCCGCAAGAACGGACGCGGCTTCTACAACTACCCGGTGTTGTGAGCCGGGATCTCCCTTGATCGCGATTCTTGTCTGAAAGATGGTGGTGAAACATGGATACGATTGCCAAAATTCGGGAATTTCTGGAAAAATTCATTCGCGATGCGGATGTGGCCGACGACGAGGATCTCTTCGCCACGGGACTGGTCACCTCGCTGTTCGCCATGCACCTGGTGCTTTTTCTGGAGAAGGAGTTTGGGGTGAAGGTGGACAACCGTGACCTGGATTTTGATAATTTTCGAACCATCAACGCCATCGTGGCCTTGATCGAAAAGAAACGAGCCTCGGCCTGATGTTCGCATCATCCACGCTGGTGGCGTTGCTCGGGCAGTGATGGGCGTTGGGTGATTTTTCTGCTTCAGGCTTGATCGGAGAAGCGGCATGGCGGATACGACCCTTTCGGCGACGTTGGCAAAGCAGCTTTCGGCGTTGGCGATGCTCATGGCGACCGGGGATGGGGAGGCGCTCGGCGCGGCCCGGAACTCCCTGCACGACATCCTGGGCCAGCAGGGACTCTCCCCCGAACAGGTCAAGGCGGTTGGCGAGACCCTGATGGGGAATCTCCTGGCCGGGTTGGGACGTGGGGATTCTCCAGAGCAGGCGGCCCAGGAGGTGGCGTCCGGCGCCCGGAATCTGGTTCAAACGGTGCAGCAGGCGGATGCCCACGCGGCCCAATCCCTGGAGAGCGCCCTGGCGAGCGGTCAGGGTGTCGGACAGTTGAACGCGGCGGCAGAAAAGGGTGGGCAGACCGAGTCGTTCCAGAGCGCCCTGATCCAGGCGTTGCAGAACGGGCAGCCGCTGAGCGTGGCGCTCAAGCAGGCCAAAGAGTTGCAGAAGGCGGCGCTTGCCCAGGAGGCCGAATCGCGCGAGCAGGAGGCCAGGGAGCCGGTTTCGGACAGTCGGTTGCTGGAGACCATGCTGGCCGGCATGAGCGAGGAGCAGGCGGCGCTCTTCTTGAAGGCCTATCAGGACGCTATGGCACGCGGACTCGATCCGCGCGCCGCCTTGACCCAGGCGGGTCAGATCGCCGAGCAACACGCGCGCCTCCAGGCCGAATCCCATGTCGAGGTGTCGCCGGCCATGCGGTTGGCCCAGGCCCTGGCGAGCGGCCAGGATACCCAGAAGGTGCTGCGCGAGGCTGGGGTTTCCCAGGGAGAAGGGCAATCGGCCACGGCGGATGGGTTCACCAAGGCTTTGGTGTCGGGCTCGGATCCGCTTAAGGCCGCGTTCGTGCTCCAGCAGGTTCAGAGCGCATTTGCCCACCTGGAGAGCCAGCAGAGCGTGCCGATTTCGGCGGCGGATCGTTTGGCCATGGCCCTGGCCAATGGCGCCGAGGCGCAGAATACCCTCAATGCGCTCAACCCTTCCGGCGGACAGGGGAACCAAGCGTTTCTCTCCGCGCTCACCCAGGCGCTTTCCCAGGGAGCGCCGGTGACCGCCGCCATGCAGAACGCCCAGAGCGCCGGCAACGCCTCCACTGCCCTGGCACAAAGCGCCAGCGTGCCGGTCAGTGCCGCGGATCAACTGATGGCGGCTCTGGCCGCCGGGGGATCCAGCGCCACCACGGCCATCGCCCAGGCCAGCGGCGGTGGGGGCGCGGAGGCGTTCGCCCATGCGCTGAACCAGGCCTTGAGCCAGGGCGGGGATGCGGCCTCGGCGGTCCAGGCGGCCCAGGCGGCCCAGGCGGCGGCAACCACGCTGGCCGCTGCCAGCACCGTTCCGGTGAGTGCCGAGCAGCAGTTGATCATGGCCATGGCCGATCCGAGCCAGGCGACTTCCGAGTCATTCAAGGAACAGGTGGCCGCCGGGGGCGATCAGGCTCTTGGCGCGATTGTGAATGCCGCCCTCGGAGGAGGGGGTGAGCCGGCGGCGGCGAAGACCGTGGCAGCCGTTGCGGCCCCTGGAGATGTTGCCCAGGCATCCGTTGGGTCGGAGAGTCCGCCCGTCGTCGCCAACACTCCCACCCCAGCCGCCTCCGCCCCAGCCCCAGCCGCCTCCGCCCCAGCCGCGGACAAACCTCCGGCGGCGCAAACGGTCGCCTCGTTGGCTCCTCCCGTGGCGTACCAACCGGCACCGGAACCATCGATCCCTCAGGTGGTGATCGCCTTGCCCCCCGCAGTTCCGGAGCAGCCCGTCGAGAAGACGGTTGAGAGCCAATCAGAGCCACCTCAACCGGTCAATACCGCCCCCTTTATCATTCTGCCGGGCTCCCAGAGCGCGGACGAAGATCGTGTGCTCAACATCGTTGGGATCGTTCTCGACGATGCCGAGGCCGACTCCTTGACCGTCAGCGTGCAGGTGAGACACGGCACGCTGACCCTGGCGCAAACCGAAGGGCTTTTCTTTATCACGGGGGATGGGGTTGGTGATGCTTATTTGAGTTTCAAGGGAGCGATCTCTTTGGTCGATGCCGCATTGAATGGTTTGGGGTATCAGGGGGAGAGCGACTACAACGGCCATGATATCCTGGAGATCAGCGCGGACGATGGCGGGGAATATGGCATCGGTGGCGTGATGAGCGCCTTCAATTCGCTGGAGATCGTCGTGAACGCGGTCAACGACGCGCCGACAGGGGTGTTGGCCGTTTCGAGCGTCGCGGTGGACGAGGATGACAGCCTGGTTTTCGCTGCGGGCAACG
>NZ_JBZVFG010000002.1:26685-56480 GCF_058402785.1 Candidatus Magnetaquiglobus sp. | reverse complement strand
TCTGAGCGCCGTCGAGACGATTGGCATCACCATCAATCCGGTGAACGACGCGCCGGTTGCCACCAACGCACCCCTCAACCTGAACGAAGACGTGTCCGTGAACGCCACCCTGGACGGGAGCGATATCGATGGGGACGCGTTGACCTTTGCCCTCGTCACGGACGGGAGCAGAGGACATGTGACCATCACCAATGCCGCCACCGGAGCCTATGTCTACGCTCCCTATCCGAATCAGAACGGCTCGGATTCGTTCACCTACTCGGTCAGCGATGGCCTTTCCACCGTCTTTGCCACGGTCACGGTCGGGATCGCGCCGGTCAACGACGCGCCGGGCGCCAATGACGACACCTTGTCAACCGTGATGAACACCGGGGTGTCCGCTACCCTTTCCGGCACCGATACGGAAGGGAGCGCCCTTACTTTCACGATCGTCGATACACCCGACCATGGCACCTTGACGGCCTTCGATGCCGCCACGGGGGCATACACCTATACACCAAACAGCGGTTACGCCGGATCGGACTCCTTTACCTTCACGACCAACGACGGGGCGCTTAACTCCCCGGTCGCCGGCACGATCTCGATCACCGTGAACGCGGTCAACGTCGCGCCGGTCGTCACCCTGCCATCCTCGCAGATCAACTTGCCGACCAATACGTTTGATGCCAGCGCCGCCTTGACCGACCATTTCACCCAGGGAACGTCGGCCACGGGTTCGGTCACCTGGTCGAGCACCGCAGGTCTGAGCGGTGGCGGTGGCGTGGCGATCGCCGCGAACACCGATCAGGTCTGGACCTTGAACTCCGGGATCCCGGCTGGGGTGGGCAATACGTATGTCATGGCGGCCTTCATGGAGAGTGGCGGCAACTCGGGCTACGGCGCGTTGGGTTTCACCACGTCGTCACCCGCGTCGAGCGCGGGCAACTACGGCGCCCCTGCCGGGTCGCATGTGGGTGTTCTGTTCCATGGTGGCGGCGGTGGCTTCTTGAGCAATGGCGCGGTGGATGCCAATGGCAACGCCACGAGCAACAGTCAGGTCATCACCTGGGACAATGGGGGAATCTCCCCTGCCAACGCCTGGTACAATTTCATTCTCACGGTCACCGATCTGGGCAGCAACCATTTCTACATGAAATTCGAGGTGTACAACGCCGACGCGAATGGAAACCTCGGATCCCTCGTCACCCAACACACCATGACCGATGTTCTTTCCGACCCCCTGCGCGCGGGCGTTGCCGTGACCAACAGCGCGGTTGCCACCGCCACCACGCTCTATCCCTTCATCTCCAACGATGGTTATCGCATCATCGCGGTGGACAGTCTCGGTCTCTCCTATTCGGGCCAATCCACGCCGAACTACACCGAGAACGGCGCGCCCGTCACCTTGTACGGCACCCTGTCCATCTCCGATGCCGACGATGCCAATCTGACCGGCGCATCGGTCTGGATCAGCTCCGGTTTCACCGGTGGCGATATCTTGAGTTTTTCCGCTCCGATCGGCATCGCCGGAGCCTACAATCCTTCCACCGGCGTGTTGACCTTTTCGGGAGCGGGCTCGATCGCCGATTACATGGGCGCCCTGCATAGCGTCACCTTCTCTTCGACCAGCGAGAATCCGACCGCCCTCTCCGCCTCGCGCACCATCTCCTGGCAGGTGACGGATGCCAACTCCGTGGGTAACGGGGGTATCCTGACCAGCTCGGTCGTCACCTCGCAGGTGAGCGTGACCGGGGTCAACGACGCCCCGATCGCCGCCAATCAAACCGTGAGCATGGCGATCAATACCGAGTATACGTTTGGGGCCACGAGTTTTGGCTATTCGGATCTGGAAGGTCAAGCGCTCGCTTCGGTCAAGATCGTCAATCCCGGATCGACCGGGCGGTTGATCCACTACAATGGCTCTGCCTGGGTTTCTGTGAACGCCAATGATGTGATTCCTGTGGCGGATCTGAACAATGCCCATCTGCGGTTCAGTCCGACTGCCAACACATCGGGCAACAACTACGACACCTTCACCTTCCAGGTCCACGACGGTACGGCCTACAGCGCTTCCAGCTATTCGGTGACCGCGCATGTCACCAACGACGTGCCGGCCCATGTCAACACCCCCTTTCAGGTGGCATTGAATGGTTCGGTGAGCGATACCCTCGAAGTGGCTGGCGATCAGGATTGGTTCGTCGTCAATCTGACTGCGGGCAATATCTATCAGTTCAACGCGAACGGTGTCAGCCTGCCCGATCCGTATTTGTGGTTGCTGGATTCCGCCGGAGGGGTGTTGACTGAGAACGATGATGCGAATGGCGGTCTCAACTCTCAAATCTCCCACACCGCAGCTTACACAGGTGTTCACTATTTGTCGGTTGGGGGGTACGGCGGAACCAATATCGGGTCTTACAACCTTCTGGCGACCTGCGTTTCCGGGGATCCCCTGGTGCTCGATCTGGATGGGAACGGGGTGCGGTTGACCTCTGTCGGGGATGGGGTGCGTTTCGACATGAACCAGGATGGCGCCATCGAGACCACGGGGTGGATCTCGAATGGGGATGGTCTGCTGGTGCTGGATGCCGATCATGATGGTCGTATCCAGGGAATCGCCGAACTGGTGTCGGATCAGGCGGTGCCGGGCAGCGGGTCGAGCCTGAACGCCCTGGCCAGCTTCGATCTCAACCACGATGGTCGCGTGGACGCCGATGACGACGCCTATTCCCGTTTGCAGGTGTGGCGGGATCTCAACCACGACGGCGTATCCGACACGGGCGAGCTGCACGGTCTGGGGCAACTCGGCATCGCGGTCCTGAATCTCACCCCGACCGGACCGGCTGGCATCGAAACCCAACAAGGCAACACCATCACCGCCCGCACCACCTTTGAATGGAGCGACGGCAGCCTTGGCAGCATGGCCGAGGTTGGTTTCCGATTCGTTCCAAACGATGTGGTTCCGCCTGTTTCATCCGTCGATCCCTGGCAGCTTGCCCAGCAGGGGGTGAAGACGCTCTTGGACGATGGTGCGCCCCATTCGGTCATCCCGGTCACAACGTCCACCATCAGCGCCGACGCGGCCAATACCCTTCCATGGCGTAGCGATTACCACGACATGGTGTTGGGCGACGCTTCGCAAGCGGAGAACCTGTCGCCAGACGCCGCCGCCTTGGCCGGAATCACGTCCCAACCGCACGATTTTGTCCCCTCCTGGGCCTTGGATCCCCACCATCCGTCTGTCTGATTCACGACGGCATTCGTTGTCGGAGTGCTTGTTTTTCAATCCGTTCTACGCATGCATGGATTCTCGATAGCCTGATTCCGGGCTGTCGGGCGTTGGATGTCGCCAAATTCTCATGCAAGGCTCTTGACAGGGGTGCATCCGGGTTGATACAAGACCATCATGCTCCTCATCTTGTCTTGCAGGTGTATCATAAGCATATGTTTGTTCAGATTTTATCTTCACTTTTGTCGTGAGATCCCTGATCGGGGTGGTTGGGCTTGATCCATGATTTTACTTGTCAGTCGTGCACTGTGTAACAAAATGTGAGATGTCGAGATGATGCAAACGATCGATGATATGAAGCTCGGACACAAGCTGGCGCTGGTCGTCGGCCTGCCGATGCTGCTGCTCACCCTGGCGGTGTGGCAATACGGTTCGACGCTTCAACGGGTGTTGGATGGTTATGACCATCTGCTCAACCGGGTGAATCGGGAGCGCGGTCACTCCGCGTCCATCGGACGCTGGATGCTCGAGGCGCGGCGTTCGGAAAAGGATTTCCTGCTCCGCCTGGAACCGAAATATGCCGAGCGCGTCGGCGAGATGGTCGAAAAGGCCAGGAGTGAGGCCAGGGCCCTCGCCAAGGTCGATGATGCCGGTCCGGAGACCGGCAACAAGATCGTCATGCTGCTGGAGTCCTATCAGCGCGCCTTCCAGGGGGTGGTCGAGGCGTGGAAGGAGCGCGGATTGAACCACGAATCCGGTTCCCAGGGCTCCTTGCGCAAGGCGGTGCACACCCTGGAAACCGAGGCCAAGAAGGCACGCTCCCAGTCGGTGCAGGGGCTTGGGAATCTGGAACGGGATATCCTGACCCTGCGGCGCCATGAGAAGGATTATCTGTTGCGGCTCGACAAATCTTATGTGGGCAAGGCCCATGAGAGCCTGACCGGCATCCGGAACGTGATCGAGGCCAGTGGCTTGGCCCCGGCGGACAAGGAGGGGTTGTTCAAGCTCTTGGAGACCTATCGCGTCTCCTTCATGCAACTGGTGGCGGATAACGAAAAGATCGCCGTGCAGTCCGAGGAGATGCGCCAGGTCGTCCATGCCATCGAGCCGCTCATCGATGACAACATCAAACATGCGGACGAGATTCTGGAGGCGTCAAACCGGACGCTGAACGAATCGGCCCGTGGCTGGAGTCTCATGGCCATGGGGATGGCGGTGATCGCGCTGCTGTCGGGGTTGCTTTTCGCGTGGCTCCTGACGCGCCGCATCGTCTCCACCATGGCACGGGTCACCCAGGTGGTGGGGCGCATGAGCGACGGTCAGATCACCGCGCGGTTGACCGGACGAATCCCGGGCGACGAGATGGGCCGGATCGGCGAGCGGATCAATGTGATGGGCAGGCATCTGCAATGGATCATCCGTCAGATGGTGTTGCAGACCGGGAACATGATCGCCACGTCCCAGCAGATCATCCGTATTCGCGATCTGGTGAGTCAGGATACCGAGACCTCGCACCAGGTGGTACAAGCGGTGACCGACGAGAACCAGAAGCTCGGAGCTGAACTGGTGGAGTTGGAGCAGGGGGTGGATCGCACGGTGGACAACGTGCAGGCGATATCCGTGAGTTCGATACAACTGTCGCAGAACATGAACACCATCGCCAGTGCCGCGGAGCAGACCAGCAACAACATCTCCACCATGGCCTCGGCTGCCGAGGAGATCTCCAGCAATCTGCGCGAGGTGAACCGCAACCTGGAACAGGTCAACCATTCGGTGAGTCTGGTCTCTCACTCCATTCAGGATATGAATGGCAGTCTGGCCCAGGTCAACGATCGCTGTCAGGCGGCCAGTCGCGAATCGGAGCAGGCGGAACAGGCGGCCCAATCCAATTATGCGGTGATGGATCGGCTGTCGGGTTCGGCGCAGGAGATCGGCAAGGCGGTGGAGATCATTCGCGGCATCGCCGAGCAGACCAACATGCTGGCCTTGAACGCGGCCATCGAAGCGGCGGGGGCCGGGGATGCGGGCAAGGGATTCGCGGTGGTGGCCAACGAGGTGAAGGAGTTGGCACGCCAGACCGGGGCGGCCACCGAGATGATCTATCAGTTCATCGAGGAGATCCAGACCCACACCAAGCAGGCCAACGAGGCGATGGATTCGATCGCCGGGATCATCGCCAACATCAACCAGGCCAACGCCGAGATCACCCAGGCCGTGGATGGGCAGACCCTGGCCACGCGCCGGATCGCCGACTCCATGAGTCAGGTGTCGCACGCCGCGGACGAGGTGACCCGTTCGGCCATGGAGTTGAACATGGCCTCCGAGGAGGTGGCGCGCGCGGCCATGGAGGCGGCCACCGGAACCCAATCCGTGGCGCATGCCGCCTCGGATGGCGCGCGCAGCGCCGAGGATGCCGCCCGGCGCAGCCAGGATGCCCTCGCCGATGCCCAGGCGATGCGTCAGGCGGTCGGGGTGACGGGTGAGGTGTTTCACACGGTGCGCGAGAAGATGGGCGAGGCGATGCGGACCGTGGCGTTCCTGCGGGCGGCGGTGGGTCATTTCGATCGCATGGGCAGGGTGTTGCAGAAGCGGGGAGAGATGCTTTATTCCGCGCAGTTGGAGTTGGATTCCGGGTTGCCGCCGTTCAATGTGCGCAAGGTGATGGACGGTCATTATGGGTATCATATGCAGTTGCTGAACGCCGTGGAGGGCCGCATCACGTTGCCGAGCAGCGAGGCGACATCCGCCACGGCATGCGCATTGGGGCAGTGGATCGAGGAAGTGGGACGCCAGGGTTACGGCGATCGTCCGGAATTCATGGAGATGGATAAGGTCCACCAGGCGTTGCACGCCCTGGGGAAACAGATCCTGGTGGACCACGAAGCAGGCCGGCGTGATCTGGCGCATCAGGGACTGGCTGAGTTCGATCGGGTGCTGAAGGTTTTGTTTACGCACCTGGATGCCCTGTACATGGAGGGGGAGTTGGACGAGGAGCGGGATATCTTCCCGTGGAACGACGCGCTGTGCGTGGGGGTGAAGCAGTTCGACGACGACCACAAGAAGCTGGTGCGGATGGTGAACGATCTGGCGCGGGCGATGCGCAGTCAGGACGAGGGGCAGGCCGAGGTGCGCAGTTCCATCCTCAAGGGACTGGTCGAGTACACGGTCGAGCACTTCGGACGCGAGGCGGCCCTGTTCAAGCAGCACGGCTATCCGGAAACCGAGGCCCATCTGCGCGCCCATGACAAGCTGGTGGCCAAGGTGCTGGAACTGGTCAAGGAGTACGAGGGGGGCAGTTCCACGGTGGGCACGGATCTGTTGGTGTTCGCCAAGAACTGGCTGGTGGAGCATATCATGGGCACGGACATGAAGTATCGGGAGTTCTTCATGTCGCGCGGGGTGCGCTAGGGAGGTGGTTCACGCGGGGGATGAGGGGTGATCGCATGCCTGCATGGTGTCGGGGTGGTTGAGATGGACCGTGCTTTATCTCGGATGGATCGTTATCTCTACGGTTATTATGAGGGGCTGATCATCGCCTCGGTACTGGCCAGGCGTTGCGAGGTTCTTTGATGAGGTTGTTTGGTGATTCCATGCATGGAATCACCAAACCTGCACGAATCGAAACAATCGATTCGTGCTTTTCAGATTGTCCACAGTCGTTGACTCAAAACAGCTCGATGCCGTCATCCTCGTCCGCCGCGTCGTCGCCCCGACCCAGCAGGGCCGCATGCACCCGCCGTTCGCTTTCCATGGTGTAGAGCGCCCACAACCCCTGAAAATCCTCGACCATGGCCGCGCAGTCGTCCACGAGCGTGGGCAGGAAGGCTCCCGCCTCCCGTTGTTGGATCTCGCGCAGTTCCACGATAATGCGCGAGGCGGAGGCGCGGATTTCAGTGTGAAAGGTGATGTCCGAGGTCAACAGCATGATCTGGTTGTAGGTCGCCTGGGTCTCGGCCAGCGATTCCGAGAAGATGGTGGCCAGATCGGCATTGCTCATCTCCAGCCGCCGGATGGTGAGGGGCACGCGGCGCAGCATCACTCCGGCGTTCATGATCTTGGGCGCCACCTGTTCGGTGAAGTCGCTGTTGATCACCTGGATCGCCTCGGCGGCGTTGAGCAAGGTTTCGGCCCGCTGCCGACCTTCGTCGTGAACCCGTCGCGCCAGTTCCTGGATCGCCTCGGCCAGGGTTTCCAGCCGGCTCTGGCCACGGGTGTTGATCTCTTTCGCCAGGCCGTTCAGCCGCCCGGAGGTTTTGTCCAGGGTTTCCATCGCCTTGTGGGCCATGAAGAGGATGTTTTCGGTCTGGGACAGGGTTTTGAGAATATCCGAGAGCAGTGCATCCTCGAGGATCGGCAGTTTGAGCATCGCCGCCAGGTGATACGACGCCTCGGAGAGATCCTGCTGGAACTCCATGCTGACGTTGCGGGCCGCGAAGATGGTTTTTTTCTGGGATTCGGCCAGATCGGTGATGCCGGTCAGGTGGCGATGCATCTCCTGCACCGCTCCCACCAGATCGTTGGCGCTCTCCTCGAGTTGCTCGGCGGAGAGGCGCGTCACCATGGCGAACCAGCGCAATCCCGTGGCATCCCCCTCGGCTTCGGCGAGGCGTTCGCGGGCCTGACGGGTGGTTTCGACGACGTGGGCCAGCCGTTGCACGCTGATGTCGTCGTACTGCATGGTTTGCATCATGTTGAACAACACCCCATGATTGGCCTCGGCATGGCCCTCGATTTTCTGGCAGGCCTGGTCGATGGCGCCGATCGACTGTCCCATGCGACCGAGAACCTCCTTCAGGCGGCTCTTGAGAGCCCGCAACCGGTGGCTGGAGAGGTCCATGTCGGCCACCAGACGGCGCGACAACTGCTGCATCAGGGTGGAGGACTCCTGCAACGAGGCGGTCAGATCGTGGATCAGGGGTCGGATCTGGCGCATCAGACTGTCGATGATGGCGCATTGGGTCTGTCGCTCCAGGGAGTCGCTCCCCTGGCTCAACAATTGATCGGCCATCAGCGGCAGATAGGCATCTTGTTCCAGGGTGAGGGACCAGAGAATCAGCTCGTCCGTGGTTTGGATGAAGGCGCGGGTCTGACCCAACAGGGTATCCATTTGTTTCAACGAGGCATCGACCTCGCGGTGGATGCGGGTGAGTTCGTTCTGGAGCGGGGTGAGTCCCTGGCGCTTGCCCTTGACCGAATGGCGTTCGCGAATCGCCGAGGCGCGGCTGGCGCTGGCCGCGAAGCTGGCCGAAAAGCCTCCCATGTGCTCGACGATGGCGTGAAAGCCGCTGGAGCAGAGCCGTGGCATCCGGTCGAGGGTGGCGACGATTTTGTCGAGTTGCGCGAGGGCGGAGCGGGTTTCGGATGCGGACATGCGCGGAACTCCCTTGGGGGGTGAAGAGATTTGCATGAATTGCAAATGTTTCTCATTGCGTGCCATGGAACTCCCGAAGGGAGGTTCATGGCACGGGGGGTGAGGGGGTTCTCCCCCCATCATGCAATTTATAGTGTATCAGGGGTTGGTTGAGCAGGCAATCCATGTACTGGGGGATCATCCTCGGATCGTGCGGCGTCCGCGTGGCGCGCCACGGCAGGACTGGTCAAGTGGTATGGATTGGGGCTATGCTGTCGTGTTGGGCTGAATGGAACCGTTTCGAGGTTGGGGAGCGATGCGATGAATTTGAAAGTGGTGGAACAGGGGCAACCGGTGCCGGCGGATGACGTGGGCGGAATCTCCAGCGAGGAGTTGCGGCGCGTGGTCGAGCGGATCGAGCGGCTCGAGGATGAGAAACTCGGCATCGCCGCGGACATCCGGGCCATCTACGCCGAGGCCAAGGCCATGGGATTCGATCCGAAAATCCTTCGCAAGATCATCCGTCTGCGCGCCATGGAGCCGCATCAGATCGAGGAGGAGGAGACTCTGATCGATCTGTACAAGCGCGCCCTGGGCATGCCGTTGTAACATAGGGGTGACCAAATCATGAATCCGGCCTGGATGCGTCTGTTCGCCTCGTCGCCGCGCGGGGTCGAACCTCTGCTCGCCGACGAGTTGCGCCTGGCCGGGGGGCTTCGGGTGCGTCCGTTGACCGCCGGGGTCTCCTTCGAGGGGGATCTGGCGGTGATCGGGCGGGTTTGTCTGCATGCGCGGGTGGCCAGCCGTCTGCTGCTGCCTCTGGCGCGGGTGCCGGCGGATCGGCTCGAGGGGTTTGACGCGGGGTTGCGCGAGATCCCCTGGGAAGATCATCTGCGCGCGGATGGGACGCTGGCGGTGGATTTTTCCGGCACCAACGCCCTCATCCGTCATACCCGCTTCGGGGCCATGAAGGTCAAGGACGCGGTGGTGGATCGCCTGCGGGAGCGGTGCGGGAGCCGTCCGTCGGTGGATTTCGACCGTCCCGACGTGCGCATCCATGCCCGTTTGAGCGAGGAGCGCGGCGTGGACATCGGCATCGACCTCTCCGGCGAGGCGTTGCACCGGCGCGGCTATCGGGTGAATGCCGGTTCCGCCCCATTGAAGGAGAACCTCGCCGCCGCGATCCTGCTTCTGGCCGGCTGGCCCGAGATCGCCCGGAACGGTGGCATGCTGCTGGATCCGATGTGCGGTTCCGGGACCTTTCTGATCGAGGCGGCCTGGATGGCCGGGGACATCGCGCCTGGTTTGGGGCGCGGTCATTTCGGGTTCATGGGGTGGTCGGGATTCGATCCCAACGTCTGGAATCCGCTTCTGGCCGAGGCCCGTGAACGGGCGCGCGCCGGTCGAAGCGCGATTCCGGCGCTGTTGGGGTTCGATCAGGATGGCAAGACCCTCGAAGCGGCCCAGGAGAACGTGGTCCAGGCCGGGGTCGCGGACCGGATCGTCCTGGCGAATCGGGAGCTGGAGCGTCTGGAGCGACCGATCGGGGTGGCGGGTCTGATGGTGGTCAATCCTCCCTACGGCGAGCGGCAGGGGGAGATGGAGCGGTTGGAGCCGCTCTACCGGCTGCTTGGCCAACGGTGGCGCACCCGTCTTGGCGGGTGGAAGGGGGCGGTGCTGACCGCGGCCCCGCGTCTGGCCGATGCCCTGGGGGAGAGGCCGGGGGCGAGCAAGACCCTGTACAACGGTCCCATCGCCTGCCGGTTGCTGCTTCTTGACGCGCCCGCTCCGGCGCGGGTGGAGCGGGATGTCCGGATCGGTCGTCCGGACGATCCCTCCGTTGACATGGATCCGCCGCCCGTGCCCGGGGATCCGGACGCTCCCGGCGCGGTGATGTTCGCCAACCGCTTGAAGAAAAACCGCCGGCGCCTGGATGGCTGGCTCAAGCGCGAGGGGGTGAGCTGCTATCGGTTGTACGATGCCGACATTCCGGAGTACGCCGTGGCGGTGGATGTGTACGGCGCCTGGATCCATCTGCAGGAGTACCGTCCGCCGGCGGGGGTCGATCCCGAGGCGGCGCGGCGTCGGCTTGGCGAGGTGCTGGCGGTGTTGCCCCGTACCTTGGGGGTCGATCCGGACAACATCCACCTCAAGACCCGTCATCGCCAGTCGGCGGGATCGGGCGGACAGTATGGCCGACTCGGAGAGGGGCGCGCCTGGGCCGAGGTGGACGAGGGGGGCTTGACCTTTCTGGTCAACTTCACCGACACTCTGGACGTTGGACTGTTCCTGGACCACGCGCCGTTGCGGCGCATGATCCGCGCGACGGCTTCCGGCAAGCGGTTCTTGAATCTTTTCGGCTACACCGGCAGCGCCACCGTTCACGCGGCGGCGGGCGGGGCCCGTTCCACCCTCACCGTGGATCTCTCCCGTCACTATCTGGAGTGGGCGGGGCGCAATCTGGCCTTGAATGGTTTCACCGGCCTCGATCATCGGTTGGTGCGCGCCGATTGTCTGGAGTGGCTCGCCCAGGCCGCCGAAACGGGTGACGAGGGGAAGTTCGACCTGATCCTGCTCGATCCGCCCACCTTTTCCAATTCGGCGCGCATGCAACGCCCCTTCGAGCTGCAACGCGAACATCCCAACCTGATCACCCAGGCCATCCGCCTGCTCGCTCCGCAAGGCGTGCTTTATTTTTCCAACAACGCGCGTCGTTTTCATCTGGACGCGGATGCCCTGCCCGCCGGACTCCGGATCCAGGAGATCACCCGCCAGACCATTGGCCCCGATTTTGCCAATCACCCCCCCATGCACCATTGTTGGCGATTCACTTGGTTGATGTGAATGGCATGATGCAATTTTTTTTGGTGTTCGCTTTCCGAATCGGAAAAATTGGTATAAAGTTGACCACGCGCGATTTGGAGTGTCGCGCTATGAGTTGTCGTGAAACCTGGCCAGGATGTTGCACGTCCAATCCGGGTCGCGTCAATCGCTCGTGTTGAAGGCATTCGTCTTTGGAGGTGTGGAATGAGTGGCAGGGAAGAGTTTCGTCTGGTGACGCGGAGCGATTTCGATGGCCTCGTGTGCGCGGTGTTGTTGAAAGAGCTGGAATTGATCAACGACATCAAATTCGTGCATCCCAAGGACATGCAGGATGGCAAGATCGCGATCACCGATCGCGACATCACCACCAACCTCCCTTATGTCCAGGGTGTCCATCTGGCCTTCGACCACCACCTCAGCGAAACCATCCGTCGGGGTGGGGAGAGGCCGGACAACCACATCATCCATCCCGATGCCCCTTCGGCGGCGCGGGTGGTGTATGACTACTACGGCGGCGCGGCGACCTTTCCGCGCATCTCCCAGGAGCTGATGGATGCGGTGGACAAGGGCGATGCCGCCCGTTTCAGCCGCGAGGAGATTCTCGACCCCACCGGCTGGGTGTTGATGAACTACCTGATGGATGCCCGCACCGGCCTGGGACGGTTCCGCAGTTTTCGGGTTTCCAACTACCAGCTCATGATGGAGCTGATCGACCATTGCCGCGAAATGCCCATCGAAGAGATCCTGCAACTGCCGGATGTCAAGGAGCGGGTCGATATCTATTTCGAGCACGAGGTCAAGTTCAAGGAGCAGTTGCAACGCTGCTCCAAGGTATACGGCAACCTGGTGATTCTCGATCTGCGCGACGAGGAGACCATCTGGGCCGGCAACCGGTTCATGATCTATGCCCTCTATCCCCAGTGCAACATCTCGATCCATGTGCTGTGGGGATTCCAGAAACAGAACACCGTGTTCGCCATCGGCAAGTCGATCCTGGATCGCACCTCGAAGACCAATGTCGGCGAGCTGGCCTTGAGCTACGGCGGCGGCGGTCACCAGAACGCCGGCACCTGTCAGGTGCCCAACGACCATGCCAACGAGAAGCTCCAGGAGATCATCGCCAAGATCAACGCCGACGGTTGATCTGGACCTGCCGCATCCGCGAGGGGGATCCCCCATCAGGCGGGTTTCAATGGTTGCAAACGCCGCGTTCGGCCCATTCGAGGTCGGGCGTGGCGCCCCCCCTTCTGTCGCCGCATCTCGTGTCATGCTGTTCCGGTTGACCCCGATTCCGAGGAGTTCTGCCCCTGACCGCCATGCTGGCCCTGGACCCGATCTCTATCAACAACTGCTCGATTTGCCCGAGAAGCTGGTCGGGGAGATCATCGACGGCGCCCTTTATACGCAATTCCGCCCGTCGGGGCCGCATGAGGTGAGCGGAGGCGGAATTTTCTCCGATGCCTGCCAACTTTTCCACCGCGGCTCCGGCGGTCCCGGCGGTTGGTGGATCCTGATGGAGCCGGAACTTCACCTCATCCGCGATCGCGAGGTGCTGGTGCCGGATGTGGCTGGCTGGCGGCGCGAGCGCATGCCGAAGATCCCGGCGGATCATCGTTTCGAGGTGGTGCCGGACCGGGTGTGCGAGGTGCTCTCCCCCTCGACGGCGCGCAAGGACCGTCTGCTGAAACTGGCGGTCTATGTCCGTCACGGGGTGGGCTTCTGCTGGCTGGTCGATCCGTTGGCCCGCACCGTCGAGGTGTTCCGTCTGGTGGAGGAACACTGGCTGATCGAGAGGGTGCATGGCGATGCCGACCGCATGCGCGCGGTGCCCTTCGATGCGGTGGAGATGGATCTGGCCTTGTGGTGGGTGGATTGATTTTTTTCGCTGGAGTTCTCTCCGTGACGCCTCTCTCGTCTCTCCCGAGTCGTTTCTGACTTCCCATAATCAAAAAAAACCGTTCCCCTGCGTCCGATCCGTTCAAGAGCGATCCGGGTCATGCTAGGATGATGACTTTGCAAGCGGAAACGCTTGCCAAGGTCGTGGCTTCAAAGAGATCGGGAAACGATCGCGGAAGGGATGCATGAAGCGTGGATTGGTGGGTTCGCTCCTGAGAGGGGGCGTGGTTGGGTTGCTTGTGGCCCTGCCGGGGTTGGCGTGGTCGGGCGGTGCCGGCTCGTCGGTGCTGGGGGGCGTGGCGGGCGAGCGGTTGCGCTACAACATCCACTGGATGGGCGTCCCGGCGGGCAAGGCCTACATGGAGGTTCGACCCGCCAAGGAGGGGCACTATGCCCTGGTTTCGGGGGTCGAGTCGATCGGCATGATCCGCCTGATGTATCCGGTCAAGGACGAGTTGCATTCCGAGGGGGAGCGGACCCCGCACGGGCTTTCGGCGCGCTACTACGCCAAGCATCAGCAGCGGGGGGATCAGAGCCGTCTGATCGAATACCGTTTCGATCGCGAATGGGGCGAGGCGCTGCGCACCCAGGAGGGGGAGGAGCCGATGAGCATCCACGGCGTCACCCCCGGCGTCCATGACATGATGACCGGGTTTTATGCCTTGCGGGCCTGTCCGGAGCTGGCACCGGGCACCGAGGTCTACATTCCCATGCTGGATGGCAAGAAGATCTATCAGGTGGCGGCCAATGTCGGCATGGTGGAACGTCTGACCACCCCGTTGGGTTTTTTCGATGTCATGCCGCTCACCATCATGATCGGCAACTCCGATCTGTTCCGGGTCAAGGGGTCGATCGTCGTCTGGCTGACCCATGACGAACGGCGGTTGCCGGTCCGGGTGGAGAGCCGGCTGGATCTCAAGAGCATCTCGGCGGATCTGATCGGTTACGACGACGGTCGCGGCGAGCGGCGCGAAGCCAGGGAGAGCCGATAGGAGCGTGTCATGACGAAGGGATTCGCGGTGATCATTCCGGCCCGTTTTGCCTCGACCCGTCTGCCGGGCAAGCCCCTGGTGGATCTGGGTGGCAAGCCGATGGTTCAGTGGGTGTGCGAGGCCGCCGCCCGTTCCGCCGCCACGACGGTGCTGGTGGCCACCGATGATGCGCGCATCTTCGACGCGGTGACCGGTTTTGGCGGTCGGGCGGTGATGACCTCCCCGGATCACCCCTCCGGGACCGACCGGGTGGCCGAGGCCGCTTTGGGGGTGATGGAGACGGTGGTCGTCAACGTGCAGGGGGATGAGCCGTTTCTGGATCCGCAGCTGATCGATCGGGTCGCGGCCCCCTTGCTCGACGATCCGTCGTTGCCCATGTCCACGCTGGCCCACCCCTTGACCTCCCCGGACGAGGTGTTCAACCCCAATGTGGTCAAGGTGACCCGCGACCGGCGCGGGGATGCGCTCTATTTCTCCCGCGCGCCGATTCCCTGGGAGCGGGATCGGTTTGGAAACGGAGGCGGGGGGTCGGATTTCACCGCGGGATTCCCGAAGGGAGATCCACGGTTGGAGAGTGAGGGGGGGCTCTCCCCATCCTGCAGGATTGTGCCGGAGGGGATGTTGCGGCATGTGGGATTGTACGGTTTTCGCGCCGATTTTTTGCAACGCTTCGCCACCCTCGAGCCGACCCCGCTGGAGCGGATCGAGAAGCTCGAGCAGTTGCGCGTGCTCGAGCATGGCCACGCCATCCGGGTGGTGGTGGCCGATGTGGCGGCGCGCGGCGGGATCGATTCCCCGGAGGATCTGGAGCAGGCGCGCCGATTCGTGGCCTCGGGGCGCTCATGAGCGGGACGGATGCGCCGCCGGCCCGGGCCTGGCGTTTGAGCGATTTTGATTATCCCCTGCCCGAGGCGTGCATCGCCCAGCGACCGGTCACCCCGCGGGATGCCGCCCGTCTGCTGATCAGTCGTCCGGAAGGGATCGAGGAGGGGCGTTTTTCCGATCTCACCCGGCTGTTGCGCGCCGGGGATCTGCTGGTGCTCAACGACACGCGGGTGATTCCGGCCCGGCTTTTTGGTCACAAGGTCACCGGCGCTCGGGTGGAGATCCTCCTCTCCCGTCCCGTGGCAGAGGGGGAGAACCTCTGGGAGGCGCTGATCCGCGCCAATCGACCGGTGAAGATTGGCGGGGCGATCGAGTTGGGCGAGGGGTTTTCGGCCCGGGTCGAGGGGCGCGAGGAGGGGTGTTTCCGGGTGCGGCTCCACGCCGCCGATGGGGATGTCGAAGGGGCCCTGGCGCGACACGGCACCCTGCCGCTTCCGCCCTACATCACCGGTTCGGATCCTGAAGAGAATCTGGAGCGCTATCAAACCGTCTTCGCGGCCCAACCGGGTGCGGTGGCCGCGCCCACCGCCGGACTCCATTTCACCCCTGCGCTGCTCGAGACGTTGCGCGCCCAGGGGGTGGAGGTGGCCATGGCCACCCTGCATGTGGGACTCGGCACCTTTCAGCCGGTCCGCCACGAAAACCTGGCCGAACACCGCATGCATCGGGAGTTCTTCACCCTTTCCGAGGCGGTGGCGACCCGAATCAACGCCACCCGGTCGGCGGGTGGACGGGTGGTGGCGGTGGGCACCACCGTCACCCGCATGCTCGAATCCGCCGTGGACGCGGCGGGCCGGGTACGCGCCATGAGCGGGGATACCGCGCTTTTCATCCTGCCGGGATACCGCTTCCGGGTGGTGGATCTGCTGATCACCAATTTCCATCTGCCCAAATCCACTCTGTTGATGCTGATCGCGGCCTTCACCGGCAAGAGCCGCCAGGAGCGCGATTACGCTCATGCGGTGGCCTCGGGATACCGATTCTACTCCTACGGCGACGCCAACCTGCTCTTTCCGGATCCGGGATGAAATCTGCTCGATGAAGCGCATCTTCTCCTTCGAACTCCTGCATACCGATCCCTCCGGCGCGCGGCGCGGACGGGTGAACACCCCGCGCGGGGTGATCGAAACCCCGGCCTTCATGCCGGTGGGCACCGCGGCCACGGTGAAGACCGTGGATCCCGAGGAGGTCAAGGCGAGCGGCGCGCAGATTCTGCTGGCCAACACCTACCACCTGTTCCTGCGGCCCGGACACGAGAGTGTCGCCCGATTGGGGGGGCTGCACACCTTCATGGCCTGGGAAAAGCCGATCCTGACCGATTCCGGCGGGTATCAGGTCTTCAGTCTGTCGTCGTTGCGCAAGATCACCGAGGAGGGGGTGGCGTTCCGGTCACATCTGGACGGCTCGGCGCGGTTTCTGAGCCCCGAAATCGCGGTACGTGTCCAGGAACGGCTGGACTCCGACATTCTCATGCAGCTCGACGAGTGCCCCCCCTATCCGGCGCAACGGGACTATCTGGCCCGCTCCATGGAGCTGTCGTTGCGCTGGGCGGCGCGCAGCAAGGCGGCGCGGAGCGACGCGGAGGATGGCCGCGCTCTGTTCGGCATCATGCAGGGGGGCATGGAGCGCGATTTGCGCCAGATCTCCGCGCAAGGGTTGATCGAGATCGGCTTCGACGGCTACGCCCTGGGCGGGCTTTCGGTCGGCGAACCCAAACCCCTCATGGCCGAGGTGCTCTCCTACGCCCCGGAGTTGCTGCCCAGGCAGCAACCCCGCTATCTGATGGGTGTGGGCAAGCCCGAGGATCTGGTCATGGCGGTCGAGCGCGGGGTGGACATGTTCGACTGCGTGCTGCCGACCCGCAATGCCCGCAACGGTCAGCTTTTTACCCGGCGTGGCGCGTTCAACGTCAAGACCGCCCGCTTTCGCGAGGATCCCGGACCTGCGGATCCGGAGTGTCGCTGTCCGGCCTGCCGGCGTTTCAGCCTCGCCTATCTCCACCATCTGTTCCGGGCTCGCGAGATCCTTGGTCACCGTCTGATGACCTTGCATAATCTCCAATATTATCAGGACCTCATGGCCGAGATGCGCCAGGCCGTGGCCACGGACCGCTTTGCGGAGTTCAAACGGAATTTTCATGCCCGGCGCGCGGAGGGGATGGCCGAGCCATGTCCCTGAATGGCAAGCTCCTGCGTGTCGTGCTGCTGGTGGCCGTGTTGTTCATCGGCATCTCCGGGCTGGTGCAGCGGTTCGTGATCTATCCGAGCTTCGAGCGGCTCGACGAGGAGCATGCCCTGGAGAACGGACGGCGCAGCGTGCAGGCCATCCAGCGCGAACTCCACCATCTCGGACTCATGGCCCAGGACTGGGCCTTCTGGGATGACACGTACCGGTTCATCGAGGATCGATATCCGGAGTATCTCTCCAGCAATCTGGCCCCGGAGATTTTCGCCAACGTCCATGTGGATGTGTTGTTCTATTACAACCAGGCCGGGGATGTGGTGTGGGGCCATGTGATCGACGACAAGAAGGAGATCCACGTCTGGCCGGAGTTCCCGGTCAACCGTCCCGATCATCCGTTGCGGAACCATCCCGATCCGCTGGAGGGGCATCGTTCCATTCTGGTCACCGAGCGCGGTCTGTTGCTGGTGGCCACGTTCGCCATCCTCACCAGCGATCGCAAGGGGCCGGCGCGTGGCACCCTGCTGATGGGGCGATTTCTGGACGAGGATCTCGTCAAGACGTTGCGCGAGCAGACCGGCGTGGCGTTTCGGCTTTGGGAGGTGGGCGAGGGGCTTGCGGAACCGGAACGACTGGTGGTCAATCAATTCATGGGGGACGCGAAGAGCAGCCATCTGTTGCGGGTCGAGCCTGTGGTGAGCCACTTCTACACGCTGCTCCCGGATGCCGAGTCCAGGCGAACCATCCTGTTGCGCGCCGATTCCCATCGGGACCATGCCGCGCTCGGGGGACGGACCATCCACTGGGGGCTGGCCTTGCAGTTGAGTTCGGCCATGGTGGTGCTGGTGGTGTTGATGGTTTATCTGCGCCGGATCATCATCCGCCCGATCCGGGCCTTGACCGAGCGGATCGAGGCCGGGGATCTCTCCGGCATGCCGGCGGGCGCGGATGGCGGCGGCTCGCGGGATGAGATCGACATCCTCGGACACTACAAAAACGCCCTGGAGAAGACGATCGACGAGCGCACCCATGAGTTGCGCGTCGCCCGCGACGAGGCGTTGGAGGCGGCGCGGGCCAAGGGGGAGTTCCTGGCCACCATGAGCCACGAAATCCGCACGCCGATGAACGTGATCCTCGGTTTTTCCGAAATCCTCGAGCAGCGTGCCGCCCTGACCGCCGAGGAGCGTTCGTTTCTCTCCGCGATTCGTCAGGCCGGTGGCTCCCTGCTCGGGTTGATCAACGATATCCTCGACCTGGCGCGGGTCGAGTCCGGACGGTTCGAGTTGGAACAGAGCCCTTTTGCCCTGCGGGAGTTGATCGAGGGGGTGCATGGCCTGTTTGTCCGAATGGCGATGGAGAAGGGGTTGGCGATGCAGAGCCGCATCCACCCCAAGGTTGCTCCCTATCTGGTTGGAGACCGGATACGCTTGCGCCAGGTGCTGGTCAATCTGGTGGGCAATGCGCTTAAATTCACCGACAGCGGTCGGATCGTGGTGCGGGTCGCGGAGCTGACCCGTTCGGAACGGACGGTGGTGGTTGATTTCACGGTCGAGGATACCGGGATCGGCATTCCCGAGGAGAAACGGCAGACGATCTACGAGATGTTCACCCAGGTGGACTCCTCGTCCACCCGCCGTCACGGGGGGAGCGGGTTGGGGTTGGCGATCTCGATCCGTCTGGCCGGGATGATGGGTGGGGTGATCTGGTCCGAGGATCAGCCGGATGCGACCGGAACGATTTTCCATTTCGTGGTGCCGTTGCGGATCGATCCCACCGATTACGTGGTGGCGGGCGAGGAGAATGGCTCCTGCCGGCGCGCGGGTCAGGGTGTGCCGATGACCATTCTGCTGGCCGATGTCGTACCGGAGAACCGTCGGCTGCTCGCCACCATCCTGAGCCAGGAGGGGCATCGGGTCGAGGAGGCCCGGAGCGGGCGCGAGGTGCTGGATCGATTGACGCGCGGCGCGCGGTTCGATGCGATTCTCATGGATCTCCAGGAACCGGAAGGGGGCGAGACGATCCGGGCCATCCGTCGCCTCGAGTCGGAGCGGGAGGGGGCGGTCGCCTCGATCATCGTTTTGACCGCGCACGCCTCGAACGGTGCGCGTGAGGGGTGTCGGGTGGCCGGTTGCGATCGGTTCCTGACCAAGCCGATCCGACGCACCCGGTTGCTGGCCGAGATCGACGCGCTGATGGCGGATGACGATCGCATGATTCTTTCTGACCAGGCCGATCCGACGCACCCGGTTGCTGGCCGGGATCGACGCGCGGGTGGCGGATGACGATCGCATGATTCTTTCTGACCAGGCCGATCCGACGCACCCGGTTGCTGGCCGGGATCGACGCGCGGGTGGCGGATGACGATCGCACGATTTGTTCTGATCATGAAACCGAATGATGGGGACTATTTTTGTATTGCTTATGGCGGTATTATCCCATATTATGCTTGAATGGTGACATAACCTTGAAGTTGAAGCAGTTTGTTTCTGTTCCGACAGGAGCGTTCCGGTTGGTTGTTTTCTGCACTTGACCAGGCCCATGGATAACCTTCGCATCTCCCTTCTCGGGATTCGGGCTGACGAGACCTGCTGCCTCGCGCGGCTTGGGGGCGGTGTTGGGTTCGGGCGCGCGTCGGGTGGGGAGATCATGGGCGGCACGCGGCGAGGGAGGAAGATCCGATGAGGGAGCTTCTTCTGGATCGCCGTTACTGGGTGGTGCCGTTCCTTGTCTGGAGCGTTCTGTTGTTCTTTTCCTACAACTGGAACAGCGCCAATCTGGACCGTCAGGGATTGGATCTGGCGGTCAACCAGGGGCGGGTGGTGTTCCAGTTCGTGGAGACGGTCCGTCTCTGGAACGCCCAGCATGGCGGCGTCTACGTGCCGACCACCGGGGAGACCCCGCCCAATCCCTACCTTCCCAACAAACGGGAACTGGTCACCGACGAAGGGATCCATTTCACCCGACTCAATCCCGCCTACATGACCCGGCAGATCGCCGACGTGGCGTTGCAGACCGGTTACATGTCCCTGCACCTCACCAGCTTGAAGCCCATTCGTGCCGAAAACGCGCCGGATGCCTGGGAAACCGAATCGTTGCAGGCTTTCGAGAAGGGGCTGAAAGAGCGGATCGCCCTGCTCGAGGGGGAGTCGATGCGCTTTCGCTTCATGGCCCCCCTGGTGACCCGGGCTGCCTGCCTGGCCTGTCATGCCCAGCAGGGCTATCGCGAAGGGGATGTACGCGGCGGGTTGAGCATCACCTTCTCCGCCGGGGATATCCTCCAGGCCATCACCGATCAGAAACAGCTGGTGTTGACCTACCATCTGGTGGCCTGGCTGCTCTGGTCCGGGATCTCCCTGTTCCTGTTGGTGCAGATGCGCGCGGCGATGCTGCGGCTGCAATCCGATAACGAACGTCAGGAGTCGCTGGTGGCCATCCGCACCGCGGAACTGGTGACCGAGATGCGTCATCGCCAGCACGCCGACGAGCAGTTGCGCACCATCACCGAGGCGTTGCACGATGCCATCGTGTCGGTGAGCGCGGAGGGTCGCATCGTCTTCTGGAATCGCGCCGCCGAGATCATCTTCGGCAGGAGTCGCGCGGAGGTGCTGGGGCAATCGATCGATTTTCTGGTACCGGAGCGGTTTCGCGTCAACCATGGGCACGGCATGGCGCTGATGGGCGCCACCGGGGCGCCCATGTCGTCGGGACGGACCTTCGAGGCTTTCGGATGTCATCGGGATGGCACCGAGTTTCCCATCGAGGTGTCGCTCTCCTCCTGGACCGACAGCGACGGGGCGTTGTTCTTTGCCGCCGTGTTGCGCGATGTCACGGAGCGCAAGCGGGCCGGCGATGCCCTGCGCCGCAGTCGGGAGAATCTCGCCAAGGCCCAGGAGTTGGCCCATTTGGGCAGTTGGGAGTGGGAGATCGAGGCCGATCGGTTGAGCTGGTCCGACGAGGTGTTCCGGATTTTCGGCCTGCGGAGTGGCGATCCGGTGCCCGACTATTCCGCATTCGAGTCTGCCGTCCATCCGGAGGACCGGATCCGGGTGCGCGACGCGGTGGCCCGTTCCCTGGAAGATGCCGAGGTGCCCTATGTGGTCGAGCACCGCATCGTTCGACCGGATGGCACCATCCGCGAGGTGATTGAGGTGGGCGAGGTGCATCGCGATGCCGTGGGGCGTCCGGTGCACATGGTGGGCACGGTACAGGACATCACCGATCGCAAGGCGATCGAGGAGGAGTTGCGCCGCGCCAAGGAGGAGGCCGAGGCCGGCAACCGCGCCAAGAGCGAATTCCTGGCGGTGATGAGCCATGAGATCCGTACCCCGATGAATGCCATCATCGGTTTTTCGGACATGCTGGCCTCGAGCCAACTGGATGCCGAGCAGCGCGAATGGATCAATGGCGTGCTCACCGCCGGACAGGGGTTGGTCGGACTGATCAACGACATGCTCGAGTGGGTGTTGTCGAGCGCCAATGGCGGGGCGCCCGAGGGGTCGGTGTTCGAACTGGAACGGCTGGTGAACGAACTGCTGGCCGCCACGGGTGTCCAGGCCAGGCGGAAGGGGCTCAAGCTCGAGCATCGGGTCGCCACCGAGGTGCCCAACCATGTGCGTGGCGACGAGAAGGCGTTGCGTCTGGTGTTGCGCAATCTGTTGGGCAACGCGGTCAAGTTCACCAGTCAGGGCTGGGTCAAGCTCGAGGTTGCCCTGGAGGACGATCCGGGACGCGGGGCACGCATCGTGCGCTTCGTGGTGCGCGATACCGGCATCGGCATCCCGCCGGACAAGCTGGCGATGATTTTTGCCCCCTTCACGCAACTGGACTCCTCCCACTCGCGCAGGTTCGGCGGCACCGGGTTGGGATTGGCCCTTTGCCGGCGGCTGGTGGAGCGGGCCGGGGGCCGGTTGTGGGTGGAGAGTTGCGAGGGCGAGGGGAGTCTTTTTTCGTTTACCCTGCCGTTGGAGGATGCGCCCCAGGACGAGGCCACCCAGGTTGCCAGGAGCGTCGTGCCGCCGACTCCCGCGCCGGAGGCGATCTCGGCCCCGCAGGTGAGTTTCGGGGCCTTTGGTCCCAATCTGCGCCTGTTGCTGGTCGAGGACGATCCGATCAACCGCAAGGTGATCAGCGTGATGTTGCGCAAGGTGGGTCTGGAGTTCCAGAGCGCCGAGAACGGTGTCGAGGCGTTGGAGAAGTTGCGCGGCAACCGCTTCGATCTGGTGCTGATGGATTGTCAGATGCCGGTGATGGACGGTTTCACCGCCACCCGCGAGTGGCGGCAATGGGAGACGGCGAATGGCCTCGCGCGTCTGCCGATCGTGGCCGTGACTGCCTTTGCGTTGCAAGAGGACAAGGAGCGCTGTTTTGCCTCCGGAATGGACGATTATTTGGCCAAGCCTTTGAACTTCATCGATTTCGAGGCAACTCTGGTCCGCTGGCTTCTGGGTCGGGAGATGGGGTCTGGCGGCGCGGCGCGTCAGGCGGCCAAGCCGGGTGGCGGCGAGAGTCTCGACGCCAAGGTGTTGCGGCAGTTGCGCGAGGTGCTCGGCGAGGATGCGGTGCGTGACGTGGCCAGCTCCTTTGTCGAGGTTCTGCCGGAGCGGTTGGCGGCGATTCGCGAGGCGTTGGCGGGCGGGGATCCGGAGGGTGTCCATCTGGTGACCCATCCGCTGAAGAGCCCGTCACGACAGTTGGGCGCGACCCGGTTCGCGGCGTTGGCCACGGAGTTGGATACCTTGACCCGGCAGGGTTCGTTGCAAGGTGCGGTGGATCTGGTGGCCCGCCTGGAGGAAGAGTCGGTGCGGCTCGCGGCGGTTTTCGAGGTCTTTTTTGGTGCGGGTCGGGGTGAGAAGCGCTTTCTGAGCCGGGTTCCGTCGCGGGATGAGGGGTGAGGCGGGTTCACCCCTCGACCATCCTGGCCGGGTTCCGTCGCGGGATGGGGGGGTTGGGGATCACACCTCGATCACCAGTCCCTCGCGTGCCAGCAGGCATTCCGGATCCCCGGCTTCCCTGGGATGGCGCGTCAGCGCCTCCTGGCAGACCCTTTCCACGGCATCGTCGGAACGGGTCGGCTCGTGATGGGTGAAACAGAGCCGCTTCACCCCGGCCTGACGCGCCAGGGCGATGTTGCCATCGAAGGTGCCGTGTCCCCACCCCTTTTTGGCCGGATAGTCGCTGACGATGTACGACGTATCCGCGATCAGCACGTCCACCCCACGCATGAACGCCACGATCGCCTGATTCCGCTGTTCGATGTGGTCGGCATATTCGGCGTATTCGGGATCTTCCGGCGCGTAGATGTTGTACAGATGCTCGTGATCGCCGGTGAAGACCACGGACTTGCCGTTGCAGTCGATCCGGTAGCCGTAGTTCAACACCGGGTGATTCATCAACAGATTGGTCACCGTGGCATCGGCGACCTGGACGGTTTCCCGTTCCCGCAGGGTGTGGTATTCGATCCGCGCCTTGAGTTCCGCCTCCCGGACCGGGAAATAGCAGTATTGCAACTGGCCGGTCAGCACCTCGCGGATGTCCCGTTGGTCGATGGGGTCGAAGGCGCCGAAGATCTTCAACGTGTTGCCGGGAATGAAGTTGGGGATGAAGAACGGCAGACCCTGGATGTGATCCCAGTGGGTGTGGGTGATGAACAGGTGGGCGGTGATCGGCAACTCCGGAAAGAGGGAGAGGGCCAAGGGGTGGATGCCCGTGCCGGCGTCGAGAATGATCAGGGCGTTCGAGTCGGTGCGAACCTCGATGCAGGTGGTGTTGCCGCCGTGGCGGAGCGTTGTCGGGCCGGGCGTGGCGATGGAACCGCGCACCCCCCAGAATTTGATTTTCATGGCGGTTCGCAGACTGAATCGGCTGGAGTGGCGTTCCAGGCGTTCAAAAAGAGTTGGACCTTGTGCATCTCCGCCGGGATTTCGCCCAGGGAACCGATCAATTCCGGCAGGGTGCCGTCCAGACGGCGCGCTACGCTATTCGGGAGGGTGGTTTCGATGCGGGGATTGCCCGATGCCCCCAGGCCGACGGTTTTGGCGATGATGTTGGCGGCATGCACGCAGTCGGGGAGAGGGGAGTCGGATTCCGGGTCATCCGGAAGGTGGTGGCGTCCCATGGCCAGGGCGCAGTGCGGGGAGAGTCCCCATTTTTGAGCGAGCAATGCGCCCACGCCCAGGTGGTCGAGCTTGAAGAGTTCCCGTTCCGTCTCGTGGAGCGGGCGCTGTCTTTTGATCGTCATGGCCAGGGCTTTTTTGTATCGGGCCGGGAAGAGTCGGTGCAGGACGATCTTGCCGTAGTCGTGGAGCAGACCGGCCATGAAATAGTCGTGCGTCTCCCCCTCGGGCAGGCCGAGGCGGCGCGCCAGTTGCCGGGCGATCAGGCCGACGGCGAAGGCGTGGGAGAGTTGTCCCTCCAGAAACGGGGTGCGCTCCGAGTCGCGACCGAGCATTTCGATCGGGGCGACGGTCAAGGCGAGATTCTTGATGGTGTTGATGCCGACGATCACCACGGCCTGACGAATCGAAACAACCGGTTCGGCGAGTCCGCAACGGGGTGCGTTGATCAGATGCAGGAGTTGTCGGGCCAGAGGTGGATCCTGATCGAGGATGCGCACGATCTCCTTGGGCGGGCAATTGATGTCCGAGGTGAGTTTCAAGATCCGGCAGGCACTCGGCGGAAAGGCGGGCAACACCTCCACGAGTCGCGGCAACTCTTTTTTCGATGGCCCCATGGTGCCCTGCCTGCGGTGTTGGTGGTGCGATCCCGGTCAATTTGGGGCAAATCGGTCCCCAAGGTCAACCCTTTTCATCGGTCGATCCAAGAACAGAGTCAAAGCAAGATTGACACCAAAGTGACCGGAGGATGGGGGACGCGCGGGCAAGACGCGCAAAATCGTGAGGGACGCCTTGCCAAGAGATGGGAATTCTCGTATGTTGGATTGATTTTGTCTGTCGTGGTATCGGGTTGGTTTGGTTTGCGCGCACGGTTTGCGCGGGGGATTCCGATCGGATCCCGATCCTCAGGCAAGGTCGGGTGGCATCCGGGACGATCGATTCAACCGCTCCACGGAAGGCTATGGATTGGTCTGATTTGTTCTGTCAACACGTAACTGGAGAGAACCATGCTTGATTGGTTGATCGCCCCTGCCTATGCGCAGTCTGCCGCCCCCGGACCCGAGGCGGCCATCGGCAACATCGTGTTCATGGTGCTGTTGTTCGGCATCTTCTATTTCCTGCTGATCAGGCCGCAACAAAAGCAGGTGAAACAGCACAAGGAGATGGTCGCCAATCTGCAACGCGGGGATTCGGTGGAGACCCGTGGCGGCTTGATGGGGCGCATCCATCGCGTGGAAGAGGATCACGTCGTGCTGGAGATCGGCGAGATCGAGGTGTCGGCACGCCAGTTCCGTCCGGTGCGGGTCAAGGTGCGGCGCGCGGCGGTCGCGGAGATGGGCGCCAAGGCCGGCGTGCCGATGCCCGAGGAGTCGGCGGAGAAACCGGCGGACAAATCCCAGGAGTGAGGCTTCGGCATCCTTGGATTCTTTCCTGATTTCAGAGGAGGTTTGGTGAGGCCCTTCATGGCATCGCCAAACCTGCACGAATCGAAAGAGTCGATATCGTGCTTCTCAAATGGCTGCGCGATTTGGCGGGCCATGAATGGCTTGCGTCGGCTGTTGGCCTTGGCCAAACAGCCTCTTAGGAGTGACCGGACGTGCGACACTTCCCGCTCTGGAAGACCATCCTCTCCCTGATCGTCGTCGGGGGGGCCATGCTCTACTCCCTGCCCACCCTGATGGGTGGGGTTCCGGCTTGGTGGCCGGGTTGGCTCCCCTCCAAGACGGTCTATCGTGGCCTGGACCTGCAAGGCGGACTCTATCTGCTGCTGCACGTCGAAACCGACAAGGCGGTGGAACAGTCCGCCGAAAATCTCGTGGACGAGGTGCGTCTGTCGATGCGCAAGGCCAAGCTGCGCTATCAGGCCATCAAGCGCGAGGGACGCGATGCCGTGGATCTCAAGCTGCCCGCCGACGTGGCCAAGGCCGATGTCTTGAAGATCATCAAGGAGGATTTCCGCAACTCGGTGGCCGAGGAGACCCCGGATGGGGTGCGTCTGCGCCTTTCGCCGACCGAGGTGACCGATCTCAAGAAATTCGCGGTCGATCAATCGATCCAGACCATCCGTTCGCGTATCGACCAGTTCGGCGTCGCCGAGCCCTCGTTGCAGAAACAGGGCGAGGATCGCATCCTGCTGCAACTTCCCGGCCTCAACGACCCCTCGCGCGCCAAAACCCTGATCGGTCGCACCGCCCGCCTGGAGTTCAAGCTGGTGGACGAGAAGGGCGATCTGGCCGCGGCCCTGGCCGGGAACATCCCGCCGGATGACCAGCTTCTCTACGAGGAGCGCGGACCCCGCAAGGGACAGGCCGCCAGCCGCCAACCCCTGCTGCTGAAAAAACGCACCAACCTCACCGGCGATCTCTTGACCGATGCACGGGTCAATTTCGATCAGTTCGGCGAGGCGCTGGTCTCCATCACCTTCAATCACCAGGGGGCGCGCAAGTTTGCGCAACTCACCGGCGAGCATGTCGGCGAGCGGATGGCCATCGTCCTGGACGACAAGGTTTATTCCGCGCCGGTGCTGCGCGAGAAGATCGAAGGCGGACGCGCCCAGATCACCGGCAACTTCACCATGGAGGAGGCCCACGACCTGGCCATCGTGCTGCGCGCCGGCGCCCTGCCGGCCCCGGTCACCATCCTGGAGGAGCGTACCGTGGGGCCGACCCTGGGCAGCGACTCGATCCGGGAAGGGGTGCTTTCGTCGCTGATCGGCGGATTGATGGTCATTGTTTTCATGGCGGTCTACTACAAGGGGTTGGGGATGCTGGCCAACATCGCCGTGATCTTCAACGTCTTCATCGTCATGGCCGTGCTCGCCGGGCTTCAGGCTGCCCTCACCCTGCCGGGCATCGCCGGCGTGGTGCTGTTGATCGGCATGGCCGTGGATGCCAACGTGCTCATCATCGAACGCATCCGCGAAGAGTTGCGTTTGGGAAAAACCCCCTTCGCCGCCATCGATCAGGGGTACGAGAAGGCCTTCATGACCATCCTCGACTCCCATGTCACCACCCTGGCCACGGCGCTGATCCTGTTTCAGTTCGGCACCGGACCGGTGCGCGGCTTCGCGGTCACGCTGATCATCGGATTGATCTCCTCGCTCTTCACCTCCATCACCCTGACGCGCATGATGCTTTACTACATCCTGCGCAACCGGCGGATCAGGCAGTTGAGTTGCTAGGATCAAACCCACTCACCCTGAAAAGTGACACATCATGGAATTCATCAATCCGAAAATCAACATCGATTTCGTTTCCAAGCGCTACTGGGCTTTCGCGATCTCCGGATTGCTGCTGCTCATCAGTCTCTTCTCCCTGACGACCCGAGGTCTGAACTTCGGACTGGACTTCTCGGGCGGCGCGGTGATGCAGTTGCGCTTTCCCGGTCCGGCTCCGGTCCACGATATCCGCGTGGCCCTGGGCGAGATCGGCCTGGGCGCGGCGGTGATCCAGGAGTTCGGCGCCCCGGAGGAGATCCTGATCCGCATCCATCAGGAGGGACAGGACGGACAGGCCGCCTCGCAGATGGCCCAGAAGATCGTCGATACACTCAATCCCCTGGCCGGCGCCTCGGGCAAGGTGGAACTTCGTCGCGTGGAATTTGTCGGACCTCAAGTGGGGCATGAGCTGACCATCAACGGGATCTGGGCGGTGGTTTACTCCTGGCTCGCCATCCTGGTCTATGTCGGGGTGCGCTTCGAATTCCGCTTTGCCTTTGGCGCCGTGCTGTCGCTGATCCACGACGTGTTTCTGATCCTGGGCTTCTTCGCCTTTACCCAGAAGGAGTTCTCCCTGGTGGTGGTGGCGGCGGTGCTCACCGTGATCGGCTACTCGATCAACGATACCATCGTGGTCTTCGACCGGATCCGCGACGAAACCAAACGGCTGCGCAATCAGCCGCTGGAGGTGATCATCAACGAAGCCACCAACCGCACCCTGGGGCGTACCATCAACGTCTCCCTGACCGTGGTTCTGGTGCTGCTGGCGCTCTATTTTTATGGCGGGGAGGTGATCCACGACTTCGCCGTGGCCCTGCTGCTGGGCGTGGTGATTGGAACCTGGTCGTCGATTTACGTGGCCAGCCCGACCGTGCTGGTCTTCGAACACTGGAAACTGGCCAGGCAGGCCAAGGCCAAGGTCGGGAGTTGATCTCCATTCCTGGTATTGGAACAAGGATGAGAGCATGAGCAACGAGCAGGGCTCCGAGCAGTCGGACGATTATCATCTGCGGTTTCAGATCGCCACGCCGGAGTTCAGCGCCGAGCAGGATCGCCAGCATGCTGAGGCCATGGAGTTGCTGCGGGCGGCCCTCGACGCCGGAGGCAAGTGGGATGGGGCCACCAGGGCCGTCAAGATCCCGGCTGGTCCGTTTCGGGAGTTGGTGCTGGCGGATTTCCTGAAAGTGCTTCTGGCGGAACGCCATTTTCAGGGCGGTGGACGACTCAAGGAGATCGCCCGCGAGATCGGGGCGCCGATGGCGTTGCTGGTCGCGATGAAAGAGGAGATGCTTCGCGAGGTGAGCGACTCGGCGCAAGAGGCCTATCGGATGACGCGTCAATCGTGACAGGCTGTCCGCAATCTCCAGACCGCTATCAAGGGTCCAGGGGGATTATCCCCCTGGTGGGATCCAAGGGCAAAGCCCTTGGGACTTTGCTTTTGACTTGAGCGCGCGCTTCTCAAGGAAGCATTTTTCGCGTCTTTTGCGAAAAACGCGTCGCGCGCAGTCTTCGCGAGCTTCGTTTTCGCCTTTTACCGTGGAACTCCCGTAAGGGAGGTCCACGGTTGGGGGTTGAGGGGGTTCTCCCCCCATCAGGCAAGTTTGGAAACGAAGCTCGTATTTTGTACGATGGCCTTGCGGGAAACGACGCATCTTAAAATAGAAGCGGTTTAATCATTTAAGAAAAAAGGAATTTTTTATGGCACGTATCCTGGTGATCGACGATGATGCCTCCATCCGCGCCCTGCTGCGCGAGATCTTGACCGAGGAGGGGCACGAGATCGAGGAGTCCCCGGACGGTCGCGCCGGTCTGCGCCGTTTCAAACAGTACCTCCCGGATCTGGTCATGACCGACATCCTGATGCCGGAAAAGGATGGGGTGGAGCTGATCATGGAGTTGAAGGAGGTCTCCCCCACCATTCGCATCATCGCCATGTCCGGTGGTGGTCGTGGCCTGGATGCGGCCTTCAATCTGCGCATGGCCCAGGATTTCGGGGCCACCCGTCTGCTGGTCAAACCCTTTGGACGCAGCCAGGCCCTGGAAGTGGTCAACGAGGCCCTGGCGTTGTGACCCGGATTCGGCACCGCCCATGAGCCTGAACACCGATTCCCGTTCGCGGGGGGATGATCGGCTC
>NZ_JBZVFG010000002.1:0-26585 GCF_058402785.1 Candidatus Magnetaquiglobus sp. | reverse complement strand
ATCGAACAGTGCCGCCCTGCTGTCGTCGCCGATTCCCGTTCGTGGGGGGATGATCGGCTCATCGAACAGTGCCGCCCTGCTGTCGTCGCCGATTCCCGTTCGTGGGGGGATGATCTGCGGGTCTGTTTTGGGCCTGGTCGCCCGGTCGATGCCGGGAACGGGCGGGGTATCGCATCTCGATGGCATCATGAAGCGGTGTCGGACAGGGTTCGAGTCGCTCTCTTTCGGGCTGGAGGGGGTGATGGTTGAGTCGGCGGGAAAACCGGTCGTGCTGATCGTCGATGACGCGGCAGATAATCTGGACGTGCTCAAGGCGGTGTTGACGGAGAGTTGCCAGGTGCGTCTGGCGATCCACGGCGCGCTCGCCCTGCGACTGGCGCGCATGCTGCCACGACCGGATCTGATCCTGTTGGACATCGTGATGCCGGGCATGAGCGGTTTCGAGGTGTGCCGCCAGCTGAAGGCCGATCCAGAGACCGCCGACATTCCGGTCATCTTCGTCACCGCGCGCACTGACGAGGCGGATGAACTCGAGGGGTTGCAACTGGGCGCGGTCGATTATCTGACCAAACCGATCCGACCCGCGATCGTTCTGGCGCGCATCGCCACCCATCTGGCCTTGCGGCGCATGCAAACCCAGATGGAGGAGAAGAACCGTCGTCTGCGGGAGATCAACGAGCAGCTCGACGAAAGCCTGCAAAAACTCTCCGCCTCCGAGGAGCGGTTTCGCGGACTGGTGCAGACCATTCCGGACATCGTTTTCAAGATCGACTCGGACGGCCATTTCACCTTCCTGAACCGGGCGATCGAACGGCTGGGCTATCACCCCTCCGAGCTGATCGGACGCCACTTCACCACGATCATCGACAGCGCGGACGTGCCGTCGGTGAGTCTCGATCGGGTCTTGGACCGCATCGGCGCCGGCACGTTCAATCCGGAACAGAAGGTGTTCGATGAACGCCGCACCGGCACCCGTTTGACCCTCGGGCTGGAATTGCACCTGAAGTCCAAAGTCGGCACCTGCGACGAGGTGTACGAGTTGCGCAACCTCGATCCGCCGAAGGTTCAGGTCGAGGTGAACAGCACCGGCTTGTACGGCGCGGTCGGAGAGGGGAGCGAGGGGCTGACCCGACAGTACATCGGCTCGGTGGGGGTGATCCGGGATGTGACGGAGCGCCAGAAGGTCCAGAAGGCGTTGCTGGAGGAGCGCCTGCTGCTGCGCCAGTTGATCGATACCGTGCCGTTGCCGATTTTCTTCATCGACGGCTCCGGCATGGTGACGTTCGCCAACAACGCCTTTCTCGATTTCATCGGACTCCCCGCCGAGCGGTTGGTGGGTCAGGGGTTGGGCGATCTGTTCCGCTCCGAGGGGGGACGGGAGATCGTCCGTCTGTACGGGGAGTTCCTGGCCGATACCGGGGCCATTCAGGCACGGCGGGAGATCGAATGGGGGGGCGGACACACCTCCATCGGGTGCGTGGAGCTGCGCCTGGCCAAATTCGCCACCTCCAGCGACGATCCGCCGGCGATCATCGGCGTGCTGGTGGATCTGACCGAACTCAAGAGTATCCAGATGCATTTCCTGGATGCCAAGCGTTATGCCGAGGCCATGGCCCGGGCCGCGGAACGGGCCAGTGAGGTCAAGGGAGAGTTTCTGGCCAACATGAGCCATGAGATCCGTACCCCCCTGAATGCCGTGATCGGTTTGACGCAGCTCTGCCTCCAGACCGATCTGACCCCCAGGCAGAGGGATTATCTGGCCACGATCGCCACCAGCGCCGGCAATCTGCTGCATCTGCTCAACGACATTCTCGACTTCTCCCGGATCGAATCCGCCGGGTTGTGCCTGGCCGACGTGGAGTTCGTTTTCACGCAGATCCTGGACGATCTGGTCAACATGAGCGGTCAGGCGCGCAAGAAGGGTGTGGAGTATCTGATCGAGGTGGAGGATGGAATCCCCGCGCGTCTGCGTGGGGATGGGGAGCGCCTGGGTCAGGTGTTGCAGCATCTGGTGGGCAACGCCATCAAGTTCACCGAGCGCGGGGAGGTGCATATCTCCATTGCGCTGGGCGAATCGGGTCCGGAGTGGGTGGAGCTGGTTTTTTCCATTCGCGACAGCGGCATCGGCTTGCCGGAGGATCAGATCGAGGAGATGTTCCGGGAGTTCTCCCAGGGGGATGGATCGAGCCGACGCAAATACGGTGGCGCGGGTTTGGGATTGGCGATTGCCAAGCGGTTGGTGGCGATGATGGCGGGTCGGATCAGCGTGGAGAGCACGCCAGGGGTGGGAAGCTGTTTTCGGTTCACGGCCCGTTTTGCCACGGTGGGCGGACGGGGACGCCTCGGGGATGGGGCGGGGGTGGTGCAGAGGGATGCCGGCGTGCTGATCGTGGAGGATCACCCCGTGGCGGGACGGATTCTGGCTGGCATGGTGGCGCGGTTGGGGTATCGCCCCATCGTCGCAACCGATCCGGGCGCGGCCCTGGAGCGGTTGCGCGTGGCCGAACGCGAATCCGAATCCGTGGACATGGTGCTGATGGATGGGGATCTGGTCGGCCTGAAGGGCTTCGAGGGGGTCCGGGAGATCCGCGATCTGCCGGGCTTGAGACGGTTGCCGAAAATCATTGTGTTGGCCGGGCCTGGTGAGGGGATTCTGTTATCCGCGCAAGGCGATCCGGAAGGGTGCCCGGACGGATTCTTGAGCAAGCCGATTCTCCTGGATCCCTTGCGCACCTGTCTGGCGCGCTGGATCGGGGATGGTCCGGCTGCGTCAACCTTGGAGCGGGAAGGGGCTGGCATGCGGGAGCGACTCGCGGGATTGCGCGTGCTGTTGGTGGAGGATGATCCCATCAACCAGGAGGTGGGGCGGGAGCTGTTGAGCGACGCCGGGATTCGGGTCGCGTTGGCCGGCGATGGCGCCGAGGCGGTGGCCCGCGTCGAGGGGCAGACCTTCGATGTGGTGTTGATGGATATGCTCATGCCGGTCGTGGATGGGTGCGAGGCGACCCGTTTGATCCGCAACCGGCTGGGAAACCGGAACCTGCCGATCATCGCCATGACCGCCAGCGCGCTCCCTCAGGATCGCCAGCGTTGTCTGGATGCGGGCATGAACGATCATTTGAGCAAACCGGTGGTGCCGAACGAACTGTGGGCCATGCTGGCCAGGTGGAGCGGGCGGGGCGAGGCGGTCGTTTCCGGGACGGCGACCTCTGCCGCCACCGTGCCCGTCAACCCGGATGCGGGGATCGGGTTGACCTCCTGTCGGGAGATCGACGTGGCCGTGGGCATGCGGAATGTCGGCGGGCGGGTGACCACCTATCGGAGCGTGCTCGGCAAGTATCTGAAGAATCAGGCGGATGCCTGCGCGCGGCTGGCACGCTTCTGGACCGAGGCGAATTACGGGGAGATGGAACGTCTGGCCCACACCCTCAAGGGGAGTTCGGCGCTGATCGGCGCTCATCCGGTGGCCGAACTGGCCAAACGGTTGGAGTCGATGGCCAAGGCCCCGCATGAGGCGCTGGGATTGCCAGGGCTTCTGGAGGAGACCGGGCGGGAGCTGGGCTTCCTGGCCGGGCTGATTCGGGCCGGCCTGGGTCAGGAGGAGGATCTGCCGGTGGAGGCCGGTGACGAGACCGATGCCGGACGGATTCCGGAGGCGTTGGTCGGGTTGATGCGCGAGGCCGACGAGTTGCTGCGTGCTTTCGACGCATCGGTGGAGCAGGTGGTGGAGAACATGCTTCCCCTGGTGCGCGGCATGGCGCGCAAGGAGCGGATCCGGGGGTTGCGGCAGTGCCTGGCCGATTACGATTTCGACGGGTGTCTCGAACGGCTGCGGCACTGGGCGGATGAGGAGCGGGTGACGCTGCACCCCCTGGACGATTCGTGAGGGAGGGACGGAGATGATCGAAGCGGATACGTCGCCGAAAAAACGGTTGTTGATCGTCGATGACACGCTCGAGAACATCGACTTGTTGAAGGAGATCCTCGCCCCCCACTATCGGTTGCAGGTGGCCACCGGTGGACGTTTGGCGATCCGGGTGGCTCTCTCCTCGACCCCGCCGGACCTGATCCTACTGGACATCATGATGCCGGATCTGGACGGCTACGAGACCTGCCAGATCCTGAAGGCGGATCCGCGCACCAGGGACATTCCGATCCTGTTCGTGACCGCGAAATCCCAGGTGGCCGACGAGATTCGTGGTTTCGAGTTGGGCGCGGCGGATTATCTGATCAAGCCGGTCTCCTCGCCGAAGGTGCTGGCCAGGGTGCGCACCCACCTGGCGCTTCACGATCAACGGCGCCTGCTCGCCGATGAGGTGACACGACGCACCACCCAGCTCGAACAGCGCAATCGCGAACTGGAGGAGACCCGCATCGAGGTGATCCGGCAGTTGGGTCGCGCTTCGGACTACCGTGACAACGAGACCGGCATGCATGTGATGCGCGTGGGGGGCTTCACCCGGCTTTTGGCCATCAATGCGGGGCTGTGCGAGGCCGAGGCGGATCGGATGCAACTGGCGGCCCCGCTGCACGATGTCGGCAAGATCGGCATTCCCGATGAGATCCTGTTGAAGAACGGCAAACTCACCCCGGAGGAGTTCGAGGTGATCAAACGCCATCCGGAGATCGGTTTCAAGATCATCGGCGAGCAGAAGTCGGACGTTCTTCATCTGGGCGCCGAGGTGGCCCTGACCCACCACGAGAAATGGGACGGATCCGGCTATCCACGCGGTTTGCTCGGGGAGGGGATTCCGTTGTCCGGGCGGATCGTCGCCCTGGCCGATGTCTACGACGCCTTGACCTCGATCCGGCCCTACAAGCGCTCCTGGAGCGTGGATGACGCTCTGGCTCTCATCCGCAAGGAGGCGGGGGGTCATTTCGATCCGAATCTGGCGGGGTTGTTTCTGGAACTGCGTCCGGAGGTCGAAGAGGTGATGCGGCGGTATCGGGACGAGTGAGGCGGGGTTGTCGGGACGGGTGATGCGGCGTGATCGGGACGGGTGAGGCGGGGCATCCCGACCCCGGGAGATGTGGCGCGGGGTCGGGATGGTGTGGTGTTACCGGTGACTCTTCTTGCTTTTTTCCGCGTGGGTCAGCAACTCCTCGGTGAGCGTGTCGAGGGTTTCGTTGACCGCCGCGAGCACGGTCGAGGACTCCTTGGTGGCGGAGATGGTTTTGCCGGCCACGTTGACCACGGTCTTGACCGAGGCGCGCTGTTCGTTGTTGTGCGCCTTGCGCTCCACGGAGATGCGGCCATGGGTCAAGGGCCCGAAGCGTTGATCCAGATTGTCGAAATACTTCTGGATGCGATCACGCAATTCGTCGCCGATCTCAACCTGACGGCCTTCAATTTTGACTTCCATCGATTAGAACCCCTTTCTGATTGATGAAATCCGACACGACTGGCATTCAATCGTCCAGCGCGCGACGGCGCGCCCTGGCGCGGGCCAGGGCCAACCGACGTTCCGACTCGCGGGTGCGAACCGGGATCGGAACAAGTGTCGGCATCGAACGGAGAAAACGCGACAGCGCGTAGATCACTCCGGTCATGATGCCCAAGATCCCGAGGAGCAGAACCATCGAGGGGGTGTCACCGGTCCATGTCTGGGTTGGCGGCATTGGCGGAACTCCTGGGATAAAAGGATTGAACCTGTTGTTGGAAAGTATCATACCACCTTTTTGAGGTCATATTCCAGTATGCCGACGGCCCCGGCCTGTTTGAGGCGCCAGATCAGGTCGCGCACCTGGGAGCGATCGACCACGGTCTCCACCGCCTGCCAGGCCGGATCGGAGAGGGGGTTGACGGTTGGGGATTGCAGGCTGGGCAGAATGGCCAGCACTTCTGCCGAACGGGCCACCGGGACGTTCATTTTCAGCACCGCCTTGTGACGGGCGGTGAGGGCGGCGTTGAGCAGCAGGGTGATCTGATCGATCTTGGATTTTTTCCAGCCATCGCGCACCGCGTCGTGATTGGCGATGATCATGGTGCGGGTTTCCAGGAGATCCTCGACGATGCGCAGGCCGTGGGCCCGGATGGTGGAGCCGGTTTCGGTGATTTCGACCGCCGCGTCCACCAGTCCTTCGACCACCTTGGCCTCGGTGGCCCCCCACGAGAAGATCACATCGGCCTCGACGCCCCGTTGCTGGAGATGACGCCGGGTGAACCCTTCGAGTTCGGTGGCGACCCGTTTGCCTTGCAGATCCTCCACCCGTTTGATTTCGGAGTCCTGACGGACGATCAGCACCCAGCGGCAGGGACGGTTGGAGCTTTTGGAGTACTCCAGCGCGCCGATCTGGGCCACCTTCTGTTCGCACTCCCACTCCAGGATCCAGTCGAGTCCGGTCAGCCCCATGTCGAGGGTGCCGTCGGCCACGTAGCGGGCCATCTCCTGGGGGCGGACCAGCGAGCAGACGATTTCCGGATCGTCGATGCTGGGGAAATAGTTGCGCGAGCTGGTGGAGATGTGCCATCCCGCCTGGGCGAACAGTTCGATGGTGGCCTGTTCCAGGCTCCCCTTGGGCAGGCCGAGCTTGAGTCGTGTCATGATGCGAAAGATCCCTGAATCCCTAGGATGATTGAAGAAACTCCGGCAGTTGGCCGAAGCGGTCCACGACGCGGTCGGGATGGAGCGAGCGCACATCCTCACCGCGATTGTAGCCATGCGAGCAGAGGATCACCGGCAGTCCCGCGCGGCGCGCGGCGGTGAGATCGGTCTCCGAATCGCCGATCATGATGCCCTGTTCCAGGGCGACGTTCAACCGTTCCAGTGCGTGCAGCAGCGGGGTGGGATCCGGTTTGCGCGTGGGCAGGGTGTCGCCACCGATCACCACGGGAAAGAAGCGGGCCAGATCGAGTTGCTCGAGCATTTTCCGGGAGAAGCGTTCCGGTTTGTTGGTGACCACCGCCAGGGCGAAGCCGCGTCCGGCCAGTTCGGCGAGCACCTCGGGGACTTCCGGGTAGGGTCGCGAGTGGTCGGTGAGGTGTTCGGCGTAGTGGTCGAGAAAGGCTCGCACCGCGGCTTCGAACGCCGGGTCGTTTTCCGGGGCATCGGCGGTTTCGTCGTCCAGGAGTCCCCGCGCCAGCAGGGCCCGCGCGCCGTGTCCCACCAGATGGCGCACTTTTTCCAGCGGCAGGGGATCCCGGCCCTTGAGTGTCAGGACGTGGTTCATCGCCCGCCACAGATCGGGGGCCGAATCGACCAAGGTGCCGTCCAGATCGAACAGCAGGGCCTGTCCTGGAAGCGGAGGGGTCATGAGGCGCGCAGATGGCCCACGAAGGGCAACTCCCGGAACATCTGGTCGTAATCGATGCCAAAGCCGACCACGAAGAGGTTCGGGATTTCGAAGCCGATGAAATCGGCCTGCATGGGAACCCGGCGGCGTGCCGGTTTGTCGAGGAGCACGCAGGTCAGCACTTCGTCGGCCCCTTTGTCGCGCAGATGGTTGCTGGCCATCAGCAGGGTGTTGCCGGAGTCGAGGATGTCATCGACGAGCAGCACCTGGCGTCCGGTGGGATCGATGGAGAGATCCATGCGGGTGGTGATCCGGCCCGAGGTGACGGTGCCGGAGCCGTAGGAGGAGAGCACCATGAAATCGAGGATGAGGGGTTTGCCGAGGCGGGCCAGGGCGCGGGTGAGATCCGCGCCGAAGACGAAGGCGCCGTTCATGAGGGTGACCAGCAGCACATCCTCGCGCAGGCGCGGCGCGATCTCCTCGGCCAGTTGCGCGATGCGCGCGCGGATCATCTCTTCGGAGAGCAGGATTTCGATCGGGGGTCTCATCGGCTGTTGCGCTCCAGGAGGTAGACCGCCACCGGTGCCAGCCAGTTGGCCGTGGCCCCGGGCAGCATCCATTGGGAGAGCGGATTCTGGATGGTGCGGCGGACCGGGTGTTTGCCAGAGGCCAGGGGGAGTCTTTTCAGGATGTTGATATCCAGTTCGGCGCAGAGATCCTCGAAATCGAGGATGGTGCAGAGGTGGATGTAGGGGGTGTTGTGCCAGCGATAGGGGAGCATGCGGGTGCGCGGCATGCGACCCGCCAGCAGCAATCCCAGCCGCACCCGCCAGTAGCCGAAGTTGGGGAAGGAGACGATGATCTTCTTGCCGACCCGGAGCATCTCCTTGAGGACGTATTCCGGGCGGTGGACCGCCTGGAGGGTGTGGGAGAGGATGACGTAATCGAAGGAGTCGTCGTGGTGATCGTTCAGTCCCTGGTCGATGTCCCCCTGGTAGACCGGCAGGCCGCGGGCGATGCAGGCATGGACCCCCTCGTGGGAGATCTCCACGCCGAAGCCGCGGGCGTGTTTGCGGCGGATCAGGTGTTCGAGCAACAGGCCGTCCCCGCAGCCCAGATCGAGCACGCGCGCGCCTTCGCTCACCAGGTCGGCGATGACGGCTTGATCGATGCGCAGTTTATGCAACGCGGGGCCTCATGTTCGGTGTGGAAAGCCATGTGGATGGCATGGCCATTTTCTTCCATGTGCGAGGAGTTTACGTCCAACGCCCCCCTCGCGTCAACAACATCGCGTGACCGGATTGCAGACCGTGGAGGGTGGTTCGTCCTCTTTGGCGGTGACGTGGGGATTTTGGAGCGCCTGGCGGCAGGCGAGCACCCCGAAGACCAGCATGGTGGCCACGATGCTCATGAAAAAGAGCGCCAGGATGGCATCCAGCCGGTCGTTGGCCACGATGCGGGCGAGTTGTTCCAGGGTTTTGGCGGGTGCGATCACCTGGTTCTGGTCGAGGGCCTGTTGGTACGTGTCGGCATGGGCCAGGAAGCCGATCTTGACGTTCGGGGAGAAGACCTTTTGGAAGCTGGCGGTCATGGTGGAGATCACCAGCCAGGTGGCGGGAATGATCGTGACCCAGGCCAGTCGCTCCCGTTTGAGTTTGAAGAGGATCACCGTGGCGACGATCATGGCGCAGCCGGCCAGCATCTGGTTGGAGATGCCGAAGAGCGGCCACAGGCTGTTGATGCCGCCGAAGGGGTCGATCACCCCCTGATGGAGGATGTATCCCCAGGCGCTCACCACGATGGTGGTGGCGACGATGCTCGACAACCAGGAGGAGGTGCGGGCCAGGGGTTTGAAGATCACCCCGAACATGTCCTGCACCATGAAGCGGCAGGCGCGGGTGCCGGTATCCACGGCGGTGAGGATGAAGAGCGCCTCGAAGAGGATGGCGAAGTGGTACCAGAAGGCCATCCACCCCTGTCCGCCGAACAGAGACAGCAGTTGCGCCATGCCGACCGCGAGGGTCGGCGCGCCGCCGGTTCGGGACAAAAGCGACTGTTCGCCCACGTCGCGGGTGATCTGGGCGATCATCTCCGGGGTGACCACGAAGCCCCACCCCTGGATCACCGTGACCGCCGAGTCGATCGAGCCGCCGAGCACGGCCCCGGGGGAGTTCATGGCGAAGTAGATGCCCGGTTCCAGGATCGACGCGGCGCACAGGGCCATGATGGCCACGAACGACTCCATCAGCATCCCGCCGTAGCCGATGAAACGGGCATCCCCTTCGCTGGCGATCATTTTGGGCGTGGTGCCCGAGGCGATCAGCGAGTGGAATCCCGAACAGGCCCCGCAGGCGATGGTGATGAACAGAAACGGGAACAGATCGCCGCTCCAGACCGGTCCGGTGCCATCGATGAAGCGGGTGGTGGCGGGCATTTTCAACTCTGGCGCGGCCAGCAGCACGCAGATGGCCAGCAGCACGATGGTGCCGATCTTGAGGAACGTGGAGAGGTAATCCCGTGGGCAGAGCATCATCCACACCGGCATGATGGATGCCAGGGCGCCATAGGTGATCAATCCGGCGGTCACCTGGGGTCCGGTGAGGGTGAACAGGGGGGCGAGGGTGGGGTGGCTGGCCACCTTGCCGCCGGCGATGATCGCCAGGATCAGCAGCACCGCGCCGATGGCCGACACCTCGCCGACGCGACCGGGGCGGAGTTTTTTCATGTACACCCCCATGAAGAGGGCGATCGGGATGGTCATGGTGACGGTGAAGACCGACCAGGGGCTTTCCGCCATCGCCTTGACCACGATCAGACTGAGCACGGCCAGCAGAATGGTCATGATGCCGAAGATGCCGATCATGGCGATGGTGCCTGGAATCGGACCCATCTCCGAGCGGATGATCTCCCCCAGGGAGCGTCCGGTGCGGCGCATGGAGAACGACAGGATCAGAAAATCCTGCACCGCGCCGGCCACCACCACGCCGATGAGGATCCAGAGCATGCCCGGCAGGTAGCCCATCTGGGCGGCGAGCACCGGTCCCACCAGCGGTCCGGCACCGGCGATGGCCGCGAAGTGGTGTCCGTAGAGGACGATGCGGTTGGTGGGCACGAAATCCTTGTTGTCGTTATGCCGGACTGCCGGGGTGGGGCGATCCGGATCGAGTTTCAGGACGGTTTTTTCGATGAACAGGGCGTAGAAACGGTAGGCCAGGGCGTAGATGCAGAGTGCCGCGATGACCAGCCAGGTGGCGTTGACCGTCTCTCCGCGGGCCAGGGCGATGCTGGCGAAGGCCGTGGCGCCGAGGGTGGCGATTCCGGCGAAGAGGAGTTTTTGCGGGAGGGGGGTGGAGGGGAGGGTGGCGGTTGGGTTCATGGGGCTCAAGCCTGGCGAGTGGTGAGGGCGACGGGATGGGTTGATCGTTCCCGGCGGGGTGGGGCGGAGCCCCGCGACGTTGGTCTTGATTTCTTGTTTCTTGTTTGGAGGCCCGTATTTCTGGCCATGTACTCTGGAATGTTTCGCAAAAGGCGCGAAACGTTCCAGAGGCGAAGGCGGCGCGCAGCGTTTTTCACAAAAAACGTGAAAAACGTTTTTTTGTAGAGCGCGCTAAAGTCAAAAACAGAATCAGAATGGCGAATTGAATCAAAAATACGTCAAAGTCAAACAGGCACGTCAAAGTCAAACAGGCACGTCAAAGTCAAACAAATACGTCAAAGTCAAACAAATACGTCAAAGTCAAACAAATACGTCAAAGTCAGAACCAACACCTCGGAGGCTCTGCCTCCGAACCTCCACCGGGGACCTTTGGCCCCCGGTTTTCCGCGACAGTGGAGACACGCACGACCGCACCTTTCCATTGGCTCGGGATTTCATTAAACTTTTTGTCCTCTTTTTTGTCAAGTCCGACCTGGCATCGGGATCAAGTGACGTGTCCGAATGGTTCATCAATCAAAACCGTACCAGCTTCCAGAAACGGTTCTTTCCGGAATCCACCCGCTCCATGTGGTCCGATTGGCGCTGGCAACTGCGCCATCGCTTCCGGAATCCCACCGCCCTGGCGCGGGTTTTGCGCCTCTCCGGCTCGGAACGAACCGCCCTCGACCATGCCACGAACGGGCCACCCTGGGCGATCACCCCCTATTACGCCGCCTTGATGAACCCGGATGATCCATCCCATCCCCTGCGCCGCACCCTGGTTCCTACCCTGGCGGAAAACATCCCCACACCGGGCGAATCGAACGATCCCCTCGACGAAACCACCGCCATCGTCGCCCCCAACCTCATCCGCCGCCATGAAGATCGCGTCGTGCTGCTGGCCACCGATCTCTGCGCCGGCTACTGCCGCTACTGCACCCGCTCACGCCTGGTGGGCAACGGCGTCCGCACCGATTGGCAACCAGCCCTGGCCTACATCGCCACCCATCCGGAGATCCGCGACGTGCTGATCTCGGGCGGCGACCCCCTGCTGCTCGCCACCCGCGTACTGGAACGACTGCTGACCAGCTTGCGCGCCATTCCCCACGTCGAACTGATCCGCATCGGCTCGCGCATGCCGCTCCTGGTGCCCATGCGCATCACCCGCAAACTGGTCGCCATGCTCAAACGCCACCATCCCCTCGGCTTGAGCCTCCACGCCACCCACCCGGATGAATTGACCCCGGAAGCCGGACAGGCCCTGGAACGCCTGGCCGACGCCGGCATCCTGCTGGCCGGACAGACCGTGCTCCTGGCCGGCATCAACGACGATCTGGAAACCCTGCGCACCCTGATGCGCGGACTGGTACGCCATCGGGTGCGCCCTTACTACCTCTATCAGTGCGACCCGATCTCCGGCTCCGGCCACTTCCGCGTGCCGGTATCACGCGGCCTGACCCTCATGGAAGGGTTGGTGGGCCACCTGAGCGGCTATGCCGTGCCACGCTACGTGATCGACGCGCCCGGCGGGGGCGGCAAGATCCCCATCGCGTCAGCCACCCTGGTGGGACGGGAGGGGAATGACCTGCTGATCAAGAATCATCTGGGTCGGATCTGCCGCTACCCGGATCCGGAATTGCAAGGAGAACATCCATGCTGATCGGCCTGGTGTACGATCTGCGCGATGCGTATCGAAATCTTGGCTGGGACGAAGAGCATCTGGCCGAGTTCGATCAACCCGAAACCATCGAGGCCCTGTGCCGGGCCTTGGAGTCCGGCGGCCACCGGGTGGAACGGATCGGCCATGGTCGGGCGCTGGCCGAACGGTTGGTGGCCGGACAACGCTGGGATCTGGTGTTCAACATCGCCGAGGGGATGGGCGGACGCGGGCGCGAGGCCCAGGTGCCGGGATTGCTGGAGCTGTATGGTCAGCCGTATCTTTTCTCCGACCCGGTGACCCTCGGCGTGACCCTCGACAAGGGATTGGCCAAACGTCTGGTGCGCGATGCCGGCTGGCCCACCGCGCCGTTCGTGCTGCTGGAGGAGACGCGTGACCTGGAATGGATCGGGATCGCCGGTCCCCTGTTTCTCAAACCGGTGGCCGAAGGGAGCGGCAAGGGGTGCGATTCAGGGTCGCGCGTTTGCGATGCCGATGCGTTGGCGCGGGTGTTCGAGGGGTTGAGAACGCGATTCGATCAGCCGGTGCTGGCGGAAAGCCATCTGCCGGGACGGGAGTTCACGGTGGCGATCGTGGGCAATGGTTCGGCGATCCGCCTGGCCCTGGTGGCCGAGATCCTGTTCGAAACGGATGGGGATGACGGGGTGTACGCCTTTGCCACCAAGGAGGAGGGGGCGACGCGGGTGCGCTATCGGCTGGTGGAGGATGCCGAGGCCAGGCAGGCTCTGGAGGCGGCTCTGGGGATCTATCGGTTGTTGGGGTGTCGCGATGCCGGACGGCTGGATTTTCGCTCCGATGGCGGGGGATGTCCCCATTTTTTGGAAATCAACCCCCTGGCCGGTCTCCATCCGAACCACTCCGGATTCCCGCGCATGGCCGCCCAGCACGGCTGGTCCTACGACCGACTGATCCTGACCATGCTCGAAGCGGGCCTGGAACGGTTGAGAATCCAGGATTCGGCAGCGAAAAAAAGCCTCCGGAGACCTCCGGAGGCTTGATTCGATCGATCCGCCTGGCAGGCCGGGGGAATGGGTCAGCGACCTTTGGATGCTCCACGCGGGGGCATGGCCGGCTTGGCGGCGGGTTTGGCCGCGGGCTTGGGAGCCGGTCTGGCGGCTGGCGGCTTGGCGGCGGTGGGTTTGGCGCTGGGGGTTTTCGAAACGGCCATGCATTCCTCCTGGAAAAGACAAGGGGTTGTCGATGGCACTTGATTATAATCCAATCCTGGCTTGCGGCAATCAAAAAATGCATCCGTGCCACCAACGGATCCGATCGGGTGCGGGCGGGTCCGGAGCGGCATGAGTATTGCGTGACCCTCTCCATGGGTGGGTCCGCGTGGATTCGCCACCACTGCTCTTCAAAGAGGGAAGGAGACGGAACATGTCCAGATCGACGGGATCCCGGACGCCGGAGTCGTTGGCGCGGGTCGGGACCTTTTATGTGGCCACGCGCGCCGATTGGCAGGCGTGGTTGGATGCCAATGGCGCCGAGACGCGCGAAAGCACCGTGGTCGTGAAACGGGGGGTGCGCGGCTGGACCCCGGAGCGCGGCAAGGTGGCGGCACGCCTGGGTTGAACGCCTGCCATGCCCCCACCCTGGAATCGGGGTCGGCGCCGGGTGGGGGCGGTTGTGTCGTGGGTGATTATTGCTGCAAGGGCGTGGTCGAACGTCGGGCGGTCAGAATGCTCTCGCGACGCGCGCGCGCGGCCATGGCGGCTTCGGTCTCCGGAATCGGCATTTGTAGCGTCTCCTTGACGTGCGGCAGCTTTTCCGGGTTCGGATAACGGGCGCGACAGGCGGTCATGAGGGTTTCGACGACGGTGAGAATCTCGTCGGCGTTGGGCGGGGGCTCGCCGTAGACCCAGATCTCCTGCCGGTGGTTGTAGGTGAATTTGTCCACCGAGCCGGTGTAGGGGCCGCCAAGGGGATCATCCGGGCTCTTGCGGTAGGTGTAGACCCGCACGATGGACGAGCGCGGGTGAAAGCCGACGATCATCTCCGAGTTGGTCAGGCTCTCCCGAACGTAGCACCCATCACGCAGACGAAACGAAATCACCCCGCGGGTCAACTCGTCCAGGTTTTGCAGACAGCCGCTGTTTTGCAGTTCACGGCGCAGATGACGGCAAAGACGGCGGATGTCGTTGGCCGGGTAGAAGCGGCGGATGCGTCGGAAACGCAGGCATGAGCAGGTGAGTTGATAAAGGTTGACTCGATAGCTCAAATGGATCAGCCTTTGACTGTCCACGCGCATGATCTTGTCGTGTTCGGCGGGCAACTGGGGCAGGAGCAGCGAGGGGCAGTAGGGAATGGATTCGAGGATGTGCCGTTTGCGTTGCATGGGCACGATGATGAAATAATGGATGCTCCAGGAGATCAGGCCGATCAGGAGCAGCCCGGCCAGCCAGACCAGCACGGAATGATCGGAGACGGCGTGAGTTTGCGCGGTGATGGTGCTCATGAGGCGTGGGTCGCATCCTCTTTCTGTGGATTGAATTTTGTCAATTGTGGGATACATTAACATCGGTTGAGCGGTGACACCATGGTTGGGATGCGTTTTTTTTCCGGAAGAGTCGGGAAATTGGTTTCACGGTTGACGGGTGATTGTGAATCGCGCTCATCGGAGCGCGCCTGCCCCGGCAGGCGCACTTCGGGGTGGATGGCACGGGTCGGGCTGGTGGGATTGTGCGTCTGGTCTCTTGTGCTGCCGCTGTGGGCCATGGATGCCGTCGAGATCCTTAAAACCATGGATCGGGCCATGCATGCCGTATCCCACGAAAGCTTCAATCGCCTCACCTTCGAGTTGCCCAACGGTCGTCAGCGTCTCGTGACGCTCTACACCGCCAAGGCGAGCGGTCGGCGCGCTCTGATGGTGGTGGTGTCACCTGAGGAGTTGCGTGGGCGGGCGGTGTTGAAGGTGGGGGACGAGACGTGGCTGCACATGCCCGGCGAACTCGAAACCCGCAAGACCACCCTGTTGCAGTCGGTGGTGGGCGGGGTGTTCAACAATGCCGATTTCCTGCTCGGGGACTTTTCCGAGGAGTATCGTCCCACCCTGGACACCGAGGACGATGCCCACTGGAAATTGACGCTCCATCCCCTGCATCCGGGCACGCCGCATGCGCGGGTGAACTTGACGGTGGACAAAAAAAGTCGCCTGCCCGTCGAATTGACCCAGTACGACGCGGGCGGGGGATTGCTCAAGACGATCCGCTTTCTGGAGCCACGCGAACTGGATGGCGATCATCGGGCCCCCATGCTGCTCGAGACCGCCAGCGGTCTGAATCAGGCCTATCGCTCCTCGTTGCGGGTCGGGCGCATCGAGGGACGGGAGTTTCCCGCCAATGTCTTCACGCGGGAATTTTTGCCCGGAGCCGGACAGTTGATGAAATGATCACCCGGTTTGGTGCTTGACAGAAGTCAGACATCTCTTTAATGTATTCTGCTTCCAATCCGTTCGGGTCTTGTCGTGGGAGTGTGAATATTGAGTAAGGAAGATGTCATCGAAATGGAAGGGACGGTCATGGAGAACCTTCCCAACGCCATGTTTCGCGTCGAACTGGAGAACCAGCACAAGCTCTTGTGCCACATCTCCGGACGCATGAGAAAACACTACATCCGCATCCTTCCGGGTGACAAGGTGACGGTGCAGCTGACCCCGTATGATCTCACCAAGGGTCGCATCTCCTATCGACACAAGTAGTCCTTTCTCTCGGATGAGCCTCACTCCCACATGACGGGATGGCGGGCGGGATCCAATCCATCATGAGCTATAACGCTTCCCAGATCGAAGTCCTCGAAGGGCTGGAGGGGGTTCGTCGGCGTCCGGGGATGTACATCGGCGGCACCGACGAGTCGGCCCTGCATCATCTGGTGGTGGAGTTGCTCGACAACGCCACCGACGAGGCTTCGTCCGGTCACGCCAATCGCATCCAGGTGATCTTGCGCAAGGATGGCGCGGTGTCGGTTTGGGACAACGGGCGTGGCATTCCGGTCGATCCCCTGCCGCGTTATCCGGACCGTTCCGCCCTGGAAGTGATCATGACCACCCTGCACGCGGGTGGGAAATTCCACGACAAGGCCTATGAAACCGCCGGCGGTTTGAATGGCGTGGGCGTGTCGGTGGTGAACGCCCTCTCCGCCTGGACCGAAGTAGTGGTGGATCGCGACGGTCATCGCTGGCGCCAGCGTTTCGAACGCGGCGTGGCGGCATCTCCCCTGGAACAGCTCGAGGCCACCCGCCGGCGCGGCACGCTGGTGACCTTTCTGCCGGATGGCGACATCTTTCCCCTGACCCGCTTCGATCCGACCCGTCTTTTGGAGATGTGTCGCGCCAAGGCCTATCTCAACCGTGGCCTGACCGTCACCCTGCGCGACGAGACCCAGGATGCCGAGCACGTCTTCTCCTATCCGGACGGGATGCGGGATTTCGTGCGCGAGTTGATCCCCGAGGAGCGGCGCGTCATCGCCGATCCGTTTGCCGGGATGCTGGAGCGTTTCGGCGAGGATGGCCGCGGACGGATGGAGTGGGCGCTGGTCTGGACCCCCGAGGAGCGCGGGGTCATCCTCTCCTACTGCAACACCATCCCCACTCGCGAGGGCGGGGTGCATGAAAGCGGTCTGCGTGCCGCGCTCTTCAAGAGCGTGCGCGAGTTCGCCGAGGCGCGCAACCTGATCCCCAAGGGGGTGGAGTTCGCTCCCGAGGATGTACTCGATGGACTCAACGGCGTCCTGTCGCTGTTCATCCCCAACCCGGAGTTCGCCGGACAGACCAAGGACCGGCTCACCAACCACGGTGTGACCCGCCGGGTGGAAGCGGTGATCAAGGACAGCCTCGATCACTGGCTGCACGGCGCGCCGGAGCGGGCCGGAAGCCTGGTGGAGCTGGTGGTCGATCGGGCCCGTGAGCGGCTCAACCGCAAGAAATCCATGGCCCGGGTGACCCGGAAAAGCGTCACCACCCGTCTGACCCTGCCGGGCAAGCTCACGGATTGCATCTCCTCGGATACCACCGCCACCGAGCTGTTCATCGTCGAGGGGGATTCGGCGGGCGGATCGGCCAAGCAGGCCCGCGACCGCCATACCCAGGCGGTGTTGCCGTTGCGTGGCAAGATCCTGAACGTGGAACAGGCCAATCTGGAGAAGTTCGAGGCCAACGTCGAGATCAAGAACCTGATCACCGCCATCGGCGCGGGCAGCGGACGGGCCTTCGAGCTGGAAAAGGTCCGTTATGGTCGGGTGATCATCATGACCGACGCGGATGTGGATGGCGCCCACATCGCCAGCCTGCTCCTGACCTTCTTCTATCGGCACATGACCCCCCTGGTGCATGGCGGGCGGCTGTTTCTGGCCCAGCCGCCGCTCTATCGCGTCAGCGTCGGCGCCGAAACCCGCTATGCCCTGGATGATGCCGCCAAGGAGGCGATGGTGGCCGCGATCATCCGCAAGAAGGCCAACGCCAAGGTGGAGATTTCACGCTTCAAGGGGTTGGGCGAGATGGATCCGGCGCAGCTGCGCGAGACCACCATGGCGCCAGCCAGCCGTCATCTGCTCAGGGTGGTGGTGGATGACGCCGATGCCACCCATGACGCCCTGGATCGCCTGATGGGCAAGCGACCGGCGGAAAGGTTCCGATTCATTCAGGAAAAGGCCCCCTTCGCGCGGGATCATCTGGACATTTGAGCGCGGATCGACCTATGTTACCGTTACCGTGGTCGCGTATCGCGGTCGGGCCCGCTTGTGGCATCGTTGGCCCCAGGTTTGCTTGGAATCGCATCGACTGAAAGAATCTTCCGGGACAGACGTTCCCAGGGGTTGAATCGCTCTCGAGAAAATAGGGGATTTCAGACGTGTTTGGCGTTCTAAAGCGTGTTATCGGCATCGGATCCCTCGTGATCGGCCTGTCGGGCCTGGCCTGGGCGGATGCGGACAAAACCGATCCGTTCGTCACTTCCATCGACGCGGCCCTGCGCAAGAACCCTCGCGCCACCGCCGCCGCCGCCCAGCTCAAGGCCGCCCTGGAACGGCTGCCCCAGAGCCAGGCGGCGCTGCTGCCCACCATCGACCTGAACGCTTCCAAGGGACACAGCCGTCTCGATTGGAGGGACGGTGCCGCGAGCACGGATCCGGATGTCGTCGGACTCTCGCTGACTCAGGTGCTTTTCAACCAAAAGGCGCTGGTGGCCATGCGTCAGACCAAGCCCTACATCGCCTCTTTCGAGCGCGATGCCCAGGCGGCGGTGCAGGGGGTGTTCCTGGAAGCCTCTTCGGTGATCGTGGAGGTGTTGCAGGCCACCGAGGTGGTGCGTTTGGCCAAGAACAACCGCGAGGTGTTGAAACAACACCTGGAGGCGACCCGCTCCCGGTTCCGGGTCGGCGAGATCACCCGCACCGACGTGAGTTGGGCGGAGTCGCGTCTGGCGAGCGCCGAGGCCAATCTGGTCCGTTCCGAGAACACCCTGGCCCTGGCCCGGACCCGTTTCGTCGAGGTGGTCGGCATGCCGGTGCCGGAGGGATTGCATCTGCCCGGTTTTCGGGAAAAACTTGAGGAGCTTTCCCAGGTGGAGATGCGTCTGCGCTCTGCCGAACGTCCGGATCTGGTGGCTGCCACCTTGCGTTTGAAGGTGTCCGAAGAGGATGTGGCGATGAAGCGGGCCGGTCACATGCCGTCGGTGGCCCTGTCGGCGCGGGCGAGCCGAACCTGGGGCGAGGAGACTTCGGGTACGGTGGATCCGTTGAACAAATACAGCGTCGATCTGGGGGTGACGTTGCCGCTTTACGCGGGTGGCATGATCGTCTCCCAGACCGCCGAGGCCGAGGCCCGCAAGGAGGCCCAGGCCGCGGATCTGGAACGGATGCGCTTGCAGGTCGAGCGCGAGGTGGAGTCGGCGCTGCTCGATCTCAAGAGCGCCCGGGCCGCCAATCAGGCCCTGGAGAGTGGATTGAAGGCCGCCAACGACGCCCTGGACGGCGTGGAGCGGGAGTATCGCGTCGGTACGCGCACGGCGTTGGATCTGCTGGACGCCCGCAACGAGGCCTTTTCGGCCCAGACCGAACTGGCCAAGGGACGGTTCGCGCTGGTGTTGGCCGGTTTCAAGCTGTTGTACGCCACCGGCGGGTTGAATCTCGATGCCCTGCTGCCGGCGGTGAACGCCGTGCAGCCGGTCGCCCCCTTGAAGGAGCAGCTCAAGGAGTCGCGTCCGTAACTGAGCATGATGGGAGGTGAGGGGTGATTCTGGGTGATTGTTCAGGCCCCCCACTGTTGCAGGACGGGGGACCGTAAGCTCCCCGGCAGAGGTTCGGAGACGGAGTCTCCGAGGTTTGGCCTTTGACTTTGGCCTTTGGCTTTTAAGCGCGCTTTTTGCGAAAAAACGCTGCGCGCTGCCTGGGCTGCGGCATCGTTTGGCGTCTTTGGCGAAACGATGCCGCGAACATGGCCCGGAATCAGGCCGCCGAAGACACGCGTCTTCCGCGAGCCATTCGCCTCCTCCATGGCCCTGGCGGGCAACGGAGGGGGCACATATTGACTTGTGAACGAATCGGAGTTGGCCGTGGATATCCTTGAAAAAGTTCAGAATGTATTGGATGAGGTCCGTCCCATGTTGCAGCGGGACGGTGGGGATGTGGAGTTGGTGGAGATCACCGCCGACAACATCGTCAACGTCCGGCTGCGTGGGGCCTGCGGCACCTGTCCTGGCGCGATCATGACCTTGAAGGGCGGTATCGAGCGGCTCATGAAACAGCGGGTGCCCGAAGTGGTCGCCGTGGAGAGCGTCCGCTGACCGCCGCGCTGGTGCGTTACCTGCCCTCTCCCCACGCCGACGCGCGTCCCGAGGGGATGCGGATCGATCTGTTGGTGGTGCATGCCATCAGTCTGCCCCCTGGCGCGTTCGGGGGTCCGTTCGTGGACGATCTCTTTCTGGGGCGACTGGATCCCGAGGCCCATCCCTATTTTCGCCAGTTGGCCGGATTGCGCGTTTCCGCCCACTTCCTGATCGATCGTCTCGGTCAACTGACCCAGTATGTCCCGGTTCTGCTTCGGGCCTGGCATGCCGGCAAGAGCAGCTGGCTGGGTCGGGAGGCCTGCAACGATTTCTCCGTGGGCGTGGAGCTGGAAGGGGTGGAACATGGTCGGTTCACCCCCGAACAATACAGCTGTCTGGCCGGGCTGGCCCGTACCCTGATGGTCCGTCTGCCCGGCATCACGCCGGAGCGGATCGTCGGGCATCGCGACATTGCCCCGGAGCGCAAATGGGATCCGGGTTCCGGGTTCGATTGGGAACATTTTCGCGCCCTGCTGCGCTGGGCGCGGCCCGAGGAGCCGGATCCCCTGGTCTGGGATGCCGGTTAGCCACCCGTCAATCCTGGGTTCATGAAGAGTCTTTTAAGATCATGCTCAAGCATCTGCACATCATCGGCATTTGTGGTACGGCCATGGCGGGCATCGCCGCCCTGGCGCGGGAGGCGGGTTGGCGCGTCACCGGTTCGGATGCCGGGGTCTATCCGCCGATGAGCGATTTTCTGGCTGGTTTGGCCATCCCGGTGGCCGAGGGGTTTGGCGCCGGGAATCTCATCCCGGCCCCGGATCTGGTGGTGGTCGGCAACGCCATCTCGCGCGGCAATCCGGAACTCGAGGCCCTGCTGGATTCGGGATTGCCCTACGTGTCGGGTCCGGAGTGGTTGCAGACCCATGTGTTGCAGGGACGCCATCCGGTGGTGGTGACCGGCACCCACGGCAAGACCACCACCACCAGCCTCATGGCGCGGGTGTGGGAGGAGGCCGGCTGGGGACCGGGTTTTCTGATCGGCGGCATTCCGCTGGATTTCGGTTTTGGCGCCCGTGCTCCGCAAGGGCCCTGGATCGTGATCGAGGGGGATGAGTACGATACCGCCTTCTGGGATAAGCGTCCGAAGTTCCTGCATTATCGTCCAAAAACCTTGATCTTGCACAATCTCGAATACGACCACGCGGACATCTATCCCGATCTGGAGGCGATTCGCACGCAGTTTCGTCTGTTGTTGCGCACCGTGCCTGCCTCGGGCCTGGTGCTCGCCAACGGCGACGATCCGGAGATCGAGGCACTGCTCACCCATGTCCATTCACGGGTGATCCGCTATGGTCTGGATGAGTCTCGAACCGCGGGACTCCCGGAGGACGGGCCGCAGGCCGGGGGTGAGGGGGAGGATCCTCCATCGCGTCAATTCACGGCGCGCCTCGACCAGGCGGATGGCCGGGTCTGGACCGTGGCTCGGGACGGGGAGGCGTTGTTCACCGTGACCTGGAACCAGACCGGGCGTCACAACGTGATGAACGGCCTGGCGGTGGCCGCTGCGGCCCTCTCCCACGGCATGGATCCGGCGCGGGTTCGGGATGGGCTGTCGGCCTTTCGCGGCGTGGCCAGACGGCTGCAACAGCGGTTTGAAATTCAGGGTGTGACGGTTTATGATGATTTCGCCCACCACCCCACGGCCATCGCCACCACCCTGCGCGGTCTGCGCGCCAGCGTCGGCGGCGATCGCATCTGGGTGATCCTGGAGCCCCGGTCCAACACCATGCGCCGGCGGGTGCATCAGGAACGGCTGGCAGCCGCCTTCGAGGCGGCGGATCGGGTGATTCTGGCCCGTCCGGCGGCGCGGGGACTGCCTGCGGAGGAACTTCTGGACGTCGATTCGATCGTGGCGACCATCAACCGGGAGAGGCCGTTGTCCGGGCACGAACCGCGCGCCCTGGTGGTCGATGGCGCCGCCGAAACCGTGGCGTTTCTGACCGGGCGGGTGCTTCCCGGCGATCGGCTGGTGGTGATGAGCAATGGCGGTTTTGATGGGATTCACGAGCGGTTGAGAAGTCTGTTGTCTTGACGTTTCCGCACGAGAGGGTATGCCGCGATGAAACAGGTGGGGAGTCTGGCCGGCAAGTTCCTGATCGCCATGCCCGGCCTCCGCGATGCCCATTTCGAGCGAAGCGTCCTGTTCATCTGCTCGCACACCAGCGATGGAGCCTTGGGGTTGGTGATCAATCAACCCCATCCGGTCTCGATGCGCGAGATCATGCAACAGCTGGGGCTGACCTGGCAGCGCCACGACCATCCCCCCAGTGTGTTCCAGGGGGGGCCGGTGGCCCTGGATCGGGGGTTCATCCTCTACGAACGCACCCTGGACTGTCCCGGCTGCATCGAGGTGGAAAAAGGGCTCTATCTCGGCACCAATCCGGATATCCTGCGCCATCTGGCCGAGGATGCCGGAGGACGGTTCCTGTTGGCGCTGGGCTACTCCGGCTGGTCGGGCGGACAACTGGAGGACGAACTCAAGTCCAATGCCTGGCTGGTGAGCGCGCCGAATCGCGCGGTGCTGTTCGAGGCCCCGCCGCTGGAACGCTGGCATGTGGCCTTGCGGGGTTTGGGCATCGATCCGGCCATGCTGGCCGATCCGGGCGCCCATTTGATCAACTGATCCTTCCATCGACAATCCATCCGGCCTGAGTCTGGGGTGGCATGATGCATCCTTCCTTGCAACAGTTTCGTACCCTGGTCGGACAGGGCAACCTGATTCCGGTCTATCGGGAGATCATGGCCGACCTCGACACCCCGGTCTCCGCCTTCATGAAGGTGGCCGGCGACCAGAGCCATGCCTTCCTGCTGGAGTCGGTGCAGGGGGGCGAGAAGTGGGGCCGCTACAGCATGATCGGCCTGGATCCCATGGCCATCTTCACGGTGAACGACAACCGGGTGGAGCTTCTGGACCGGCGCGACGGCTCGAAGGTGGTGGAGGAGGGCAATCCGGTCGAGATCCTCAAGAACCTCATGGGACGCTTCCGTCCCGTGGCGGTCGAGGGACTGCCCCGGTTTCACGGCGGCGCGGTGGGGTTCTTCTCCTACGACATGGTGCGCTGCTTCGAGCGCATCCCGGATGGCAATCCGAACGTGCTCGGCTGTCCGGACGCCCAGTTCATGCTCACCGACCTGACACTGATTTTCGATAATCTGTTTGGCAAGCTCAAGGTGGTGGTGAATGTCCTGGTGGGGCCGGAGGATGACCCGGACGCCCTCTATCTGCGCGCCGCGTCGCGCATCGAGGCGGTGGTGGAACGGCTGCGCGCCGGGGAACGGCGTCCGCCGTTCTCGCCCCCCGGACGACCGGTGAGCGAGGCCGATTTCGTTCACGAAACCGAACGGGAGACCTTCGAGGCGTCGGTGCGCAAGGCCAAGGAGTACATCCTGGCCGGCGACATCTTCCAGGTGGTGCTTTCGCACCGCCTGTCGATCCCCTTCGACCACCCGCCGATCGCCCTCTATCGGGCGTTGCGGGCCACCAATCCCTCGCCGTATCTCTATTTTTTGAAGATGGGGGATTTCGCCATCGTCGGATCGAGTCCCGAGATCCTGGTGCGTCAGGAGGGGGAGATCGCCACGGTGCGCCCCATCGCCGGCACCCGGCGGCGCGGGGTGGATGCGGCCCAGGATCTGGCGTTGGAGCAGGAACTGCTCGCCGATCCCAAGGAGATCGCCGAGCATATCATGCTGGTGGATCTGGGGCGCAACGATCTGGGGCGGGTGGCGGTGAACGGCACGGTGAAGGTGACCGAACGGTTCGTGGTGGAGCGCTACTCCCATGTGATGCACATCGTTTCCAACGTCGAGGCGCGGCTGAAACCGGGTCTGGACGCCTTCGACCTGGTGGCGGCCACCTTCCCGGCGGGCACGGTGAGCGGCGCGCCGAAGATTCGCGCCATGGAGATCATCGACGAGCTGGAGGTGTCGCGACGCGGCCCCTATGCCGGTGCGGTGGGGTACATCTCCTTTTCCGGCAACATGGATCTGGCGATCACCCTGCGCACCGCGATCATCAAGGATGGTCGGCTCTATGTGCAGGCCGGGGCCGGGATCGTGGCCGATTCGACCCCGGAGCGGGAGTACGAGGAGACCCGCGAGAAGGCGCGTGCCGTGTTGCGGGCCGTGGATCTGGTCCAGCGAGGGTTGGAGTGAGCCGCCATGCTGCTACTCATCGACAATTACGACTCCTTCACTTACAACCTGGCCCAATACTTCGGCGAGTTGGGGGTGGAGGTGCGGGTGGTCCGCAACGATGCCCTGACCGTGGACGAGATCGAGGCCATGGCTCCGGATCAACTGGTGATCTCGCCGGGTCCGGGCAATCCGGATCAGGCCGGGATCACCCTCGAGGTGATCCGGCGGTTGGGCGGACGGATCCCTCTGCTCGGGGTGTGTCTGGGGCATCAGGCGATCGGGCAGGCGTATGGGGGGCTGGTGGTGCGCGCGCCCCATCTGATGCACGGCAAGACCTCGATGATCCAGCACGACGGAACCGGGGTGTTCCGGGAGTTGCCGCTGCCGTTCCGCGCCACGCGCTACCATTCGCTGGTGGTGGCGCGGGATTCGATTCCCGACTGTCTGCGGGTCACCGCCTGGACCGACGACGGTCTGGTGATGGGGTTGCGTCATCGCCATCTGCCGGTCGAGGGGGTGCAGTTCCATCCGGAGTCGATCCTGACCGAACACGGTCACGCGATGCTGGCCAATTTTCTGAAAGGTTGACGTGCCATGGAGATCCGTGAGCTGCTTGGTCGCGTGGTGACCGGCGTCGATCTGACCCAGGACGAGGCGCGTTGGATGATGGAGCGCATCATGTCCGGGGAGATGACCCCGGCGCAGATCGGCGCCTATCTGACCGCCTTGCGCATGAAGGGCGAGACGGTCGAGGAGATCGCCGGTTCGGCGTTGACCATGCGCGCCAAGGCGACGCGGGTGACCGCTTCGGGCACGGTGATCGACACCTGCGGCACGGGTGGGGACGGGTTGGGCACCTTCAACATCTCCACCACGGTAGCCTTCGTGGTGGCCGCGTGCGGGGTGACGGTGGCCAAGCACGGCAACCGGGCCATCTCCTCCAGGAGCGGTTCGGCGGATCTGCTGTTGGCTCTGGGCGTGCGGATCGACCTGGATCCCGAGGCCGTGGAGCGGTGTCTGGCCGGGGCCGGGATCGGGTTTCTTTTCGCCCCGCGCCATCATGGCGCCATGCGGCATGCCATGGGACCGCGTCAGGAGCTGGGATTCCGCACCCTGTTCAACCTGTTGGGACCGCTCACCAATCCCGCCGGCGCGCCGAATCAACTGCTGGGGGTGTTCGACGCCCGTTGGGTGGAACCGGTGGCGCGCGCGCTGGGCCGGCTCGGTTCGCGTCATGCCCTGGTGGTGCATGGTCACGATGGGCTCGATGAGATCACCACCACCGGTCCGACCCGGGTAGCCGAGTGGACGCCGGATGGCCGGTTGGAACCGCATACGTGGCATCCTGAGAGCTTCGGCATCCCGCTTGCCAGTCCCGCCGATCTGGCCGGCGGGGATGCGGATTTCAATGCCGCGATCACGCGCGGGATTCTGGCTGGGGAACCCGGTCCGCGTCGCGACATCGTGTTGTTGAACGCGGGCGCCGCGCTGCTGGTCGCCGGTGTCGTGACGGATCTGCCAGCCGGGATCGCCCAGGCCGCCTGGGCCGTGGATTCGGGCCAGGCCCGCGAGCGGCTGGAACGGCTGGTTCGCATCTCCAACGCCTGATCATCCCTCTTTTTTGTCAGGACCAGCCCCCATGTCCGAAACCATTCTGGATCGCATCATGGCCCGCAAGCGCGCGGAGGTGGCCAAGGCGCGCGGTCGCATTTCCGAGGCCGGGCTTCTGGCGGAATGTCGCGGCGCGCCGCCCACCCGTGGTTTCGCCCCGGCCTTGATTGCCAAGGCCAGTCAACAGCAGACGGCGGTGATCGCCGAGGTGAAATTGGGTTCGCCCTCCAAGGGACGGATCTTTCCGGTTGGCGTCGCATTCGATCCGGCGGCCATCGCGGCGGGGTATGCCGGGCATGGGGCCTGTTGCATCTCCTGTTTGACGGACCGGGATTTTTTTTTCGGGGATGATGTCTATCTGGGACAAATTCGGGCCAGGATCGGCCTGCCGGTGTTGCGCAAGGATTTTGTTTATGATCCTTATCAGGTGGCCGAGGCGCGTTTTTTGGGCGCGGATGCGATTTTGCTGATCATGGCGGTGTTGGCGATCCCTCAGGCGCGAGAACTCGAAGCTGCGGCTTTCGAGTTGGGGCTGGATGTTTTGATCGAGGTGCACGACGAGGCGGAACTCGAGGCGGCGCATGAACTCAAGAGTCCGCTGTTGGGGATCAACAACCGGGATCTCAAGCGGTTCGTCACCGATCTGGAGACCACCTTCCGGCTGGCCCGGCGGGTGGAGGCCGGGCGT
>NZ_JBZVFG010000001.1:100349-196503 GCF_058402785.1 Candidatus Magnetaquiglobus sp. | reverse complement strand
AATGTAGCTAACGGAAATAATCTAAAACTCCATGTCCCGCTGAACCAACACAGAAAATTCCTCAGACTGCTTTTCAACGATTGCGAAAAGGTCCCTTTGAGGGGCCAGCAATCGAAAGCCTCCGGTTCTGCCGGGGGATCATTACTTAAACAAACCAATGGGGAGTTTATGAAACTAGCGATTGTCCATGACTATTTGTGCGGAATGGGGGGAGCAGAGAGGGTATTCCAGTACATCTGCGAGGAATTTAGAGAGGCAGATATCTATACGCTCGCTTATAACCCGGCACGCACCTTGCCCTACTTTAAGGGGCGGCCAATTCATACGACATGGTTGAACCCTTTCGTGCAATCAATGGATGCTTTTCGGTGGTCCTTCCCGGTTGCCACGCATCTCATGGAAATGATTGATTTACGTGATTATGATCTGGTGCTGTCATCGTCAGCGACTGTGGCCAAATACATTCGTGTACCAAATGGCAAGCATATTTGTTATTGTTATATTCCTACGCGAGCGCTGTGGCAAACAGGAGATTATTTTGGCGGGAGCTGGAAGTCAAAATTAATCAGGCCCTTTCTCTCTTATCTCAAACGCCACGATCTTCAAGCCGCACAGAGGGTCGATCGGTTCATCGCGATATCGAAGACGACGCAGGATCACATTGCCAGTACCTATGGTCGCGATTCGCAGATCATTTTTTCGCCGATTGATCTGGATCGATTCGTACCTTCAGAGAATCGCGGAGAAAATTATCTGGTCGTCTCCAGATTGGAACAGTGGAAGCGGATTGATTATGCAATTGAGGCCTTCAATCGGCTTGGATTGCCATTGAAGGTTATTGGAACCGGCAAGGAGGAGGCCAAGCTGCGTGCAATGGCTGGGCCGAACATCACCTTTCTGGGTGGTGTTGATGATGAGATTCTGGCCAGGGAATATGCCGTCGCCAAGGCTGTTATTTTCACACCTTTTCTTGAATATGGCTTGATTCCATTAGAGGCTAACGCAAGCGGTACCCCCGTGATCTGTTACGGAATAGGGGGAATCACGGAAACCATGATTCCGTGGTCAGCAGATTCCGCCGAGAACGATTCGGCGACGGCAGTTTTCTTTTATGAGCAGACCGCTGAGTCCTTGATGGCGGCGGTCAGTCAATTTGAGAGCACCGCGTTCGATCCTGCCCGCCTGGTCAGGCATGCATCCCGTTGGGGGGTCCCAGAATTCAAACGGCAACTTCGTCAAGCCGTGGAGGCCATTGGGGGTACGGCATGAGGAAGCTCTTGTTGATAGGGGGAACGGGGTTTGTTGGCTCTCACATGGCACAATATTGCTCGGGCCGCTTCGATGTGGTCTCGACCGGGCGGGAAGTGGATGTCCGTGATGCCGAACAGCTCCAGTCGGTGATTGCCCGTGCAAGGCCCGATGATGTGGTGCATCTCGCAGCGGTTACGACGCTCAAGGAATCCTTCGAGAATCCTCGTGCAACTTATGATATCAATTTTGGCGGCACGCTGAATTTATTGATGGCTTTACGGAACTCAGGGTTCGCCGGGCGATTTCTGTTTATAAGCTCAAGTGAGGTTTATGGTCGTCTGGGTGAATGCGATTTGCCCGTGAATGAGACGAGACTTGCAAGACCACTCAGCCCCTATGCCGTTTCGAAAATTGCTTCGGAGTCGCTCTGCTATCAATGGAGCCAGAGTGAAAAGTTCAAGATCGTCGTTGCCCGCCCATTCAATCACATTGGTCCGGGTCAAAGCGAACGATTTGCGATTGCTGATTTCGGTCGTCAAATTACAATGATCAAATTGGGTTTGGTATCGCCTGTTATTCGCGTTGGGGATATTGAAACAACTAGGGATTTCTCAGATGTGCGTGATATTGTTTCGTCTTATGAAAAACTGTTGAATCTCGGACTGAACGGCGAAACTTATAACGTTTGCTCAGGTAGCGAACGAAGCATTCGCTCCTTGATCGAGCGCATGTGTCAATTGGCAGGTGTGTCCGTGGAGATTCAAACCGATTCCGAGCGATTCCGCCTCAGTGAGCAGCGCCGTGTGCGCGGGGATAACGGAAAACTCATGAAGGCGACAGGTTGGTCAGCGGCTTATTCAATGGATCAAACGCTGATGGCTATTTTGGATGACTGGGTTACCCGGCTAGGCACGCATGCAAGCTAGAAGAGCCTTGATCTGTGGTGTCAGCGGCCAGGATGGCGCGTATTTGGCCAAACTGCTGGTTGAGAAGGGGTATGTAGTCATAGGTACGTCGCGTGATGCTGCGGCGTCCTCTTTCGCCAATCTACAAAAACTCGGTATTCGTCACGCAGTCGAAACGGTTTCGATGTCTACTTCTGACTCGGGGAGCGTGCTATCCACGATTCGCAACGCTGCCCCCGATGAGATTTATTATCTTGCAGGTCAAAGCTCAGTTGGGCTGTCGTTTGAGCAGCCGGTCGAAACCATGGAAAGTATCGCCATGGTATTGGTTCGTCTGCTCGAAGCGATTCGCTTCTTAGATTGTCCCATCCGGTTTTACAACGCCGGCACCAGTGAGTGTTTTGGTGACACGGGTGACCAACGAGCGAATGAGACGACGCCTTTTCGTCCCAGAAGCCCCTATGCAGTCGCCAAGGCATCAGCGCATCAGTTGATTGGGACTTACCGGGAGGCTTATGGTTTGTATGCATGCACTGGCATATTGTTTAACCACGAATCTCCGTTGCGACTTGAACGTTTTGTGACTCAGAAGATCGTGCGCGGCGCGGCGCGGATAGCGCGCGGTGGCGGCGAGAAATTACAGTTGGGCAATTTGGATATTTACCGCGATTGGGGGTGGGCGCCCGAGTATGTTGAGGCCATGTGGTTAATGCTTCAACAAGATCAGGCGGATGATTTTGTCATTGCGACCGGAGAAACGGTTTCACTCAGGCATTTTCTGGACCGAGCATTTCGATACTTTGATTTGGATTGGAGCGAGCATGTGATCAGCACGCCTGGCCTGCAACGGCCTTCGGATATCCGGATAGGCAGTGCTGATCCAAGTAAAGCAAAGGCTGTTCTGGGCTGGTCCGCTAAAACTCATATTGATGGAGTTGTTGATCAGATGTGCGAGGCTGTGAGTTCATGATCACCGTCTCGTCAGAGCCGACTTTTATTGCAGTATTTGACCGTAAAAATTCCCTTTTGCGATGTGGTAGGCAAGATTTAATCTGACATTTCTGGTAGGATGGACGCAAACCAACCAAGGAGGATGTCAGCGATGAATGCCGAAGAGAAGATCATCAAGAACAAAGTCGGATTATTGAACCTGGCAGAGATGCTGGGGAGTGTGTCCCAGGCGTGCAAGGTGATGGGCTACTCCAGGGATAGCTTTTACCGTTTCAAAGCGCTTTACGACAAGGGCGGCACACGGGCACTCCAGGAGATCAGCCGCAAGAAGCCGATCTTAAAGAACCGTGTGGACCCGGAAGTGGAACAGGCCGTGGTGGGGATGGCCATTGATTTTCCGGCTTATGGGCAGTTCCGTGTTTCCGGCGAACTGAAGAAGAAAGGAATTTTTATCTCTCCTGGCGGGGTTCGGTCAGTCTGGTTGCGGCACGATCTGGAAATTTTCAAGAAGCGCCTCAAGGCCTTGGAAGCCAAGGTGGTGCAAGAGGGCGGCATCCTGACAGAAGATCAACTCAAAGCACTGGAGAAGGCCAAAGAGGAAAAGGAAGCCCACGGCGAAATCGAAACCGAGCATCCCGGCTATCTTGGCACCCAGGACACCTACTATGTGGGGACCATCAAGGGCGTGGGACGCATCTACCAGCAGACCTTTATCGATACCTATGCCAAGGTGGCTTTTGCCAAACTCTACGACCGCAAGAACGCCCTGGTGGCAGCGGATATGCTTGATGATCGGGTGATCCCGTGGTACGAAGAGCAGGATGTCCCCTTGTTGCGCATTCTGACCGACAGAGGGACCGAGTACTGCGGCAACCGGGAACATCATGAATATCAACGCTATCTGGCCGTGGAAGACATTGACCACTCCCGGACCAAAGCGCGATCACCGCAGACCAACGGCATCTGCGAGCGGTTTCACAAGACGCTACTGGATGAGTTCTACAGCGTCGAGTTTCGCAAGAAGGTTTTCACCAGCCTGGATGAATTGCAAACGGATCTGGATGCATGGATCGATCTGTACAACAATGAACGGGTTCACTCTGGCAGGTACTGCTACGGCAAGACCCCAATGCAGACTTTCCTGGATGCCAGGAAACTGGCTCAGGGGAAGATTTTAGAGCGACTTCATCAGACAGACAAACGGGCTGTCGCATAGGTCGCATTTGTCAGATCAAGTCTTGACAAGTACATGCCATCCGCGCCGGAATTGAATCGACCAACGCGGAGTGCAAGACGGCGCACGGTTTGGACAAAGTGTGGACTCGTGGCCTTCAACGCGTGGGCTTTGCAGTCAGAATGAAGATGCTGGCCTGCAACGTGAAACGATTCCGACGCCACAGTTGCGCCCGAATGCTGGCACAAGTACCAGAAATGGTTCAGAATGCGGTGTAACAGGGGGGAAATACCCTCGTCTGGGGGCAGAAACAGGGCTCTCAAACGAAACAACCTCCGGAAAATCGTTCAAACTGCCTTGGCAACGCCCAAAGCGGCTGGGTGATCACGGAGTTGACGGCCTTTTTGCGGGGGGATTCAGGCTTGCTCGAAGGGTTCAATAGCCTGCTGCAAGCCGCCAAATCCAGAGCCAGGGGCTACCGCACCACGGACAATCTCATCCCATGGCCTACCTCATCGGGGGGAAGTTAAACTTCAACCAACCCATGTGAAACAGCGAGGAGCCAATTAACTCCATTCACAAGAATTTACGATTGAAATGAACCAAAACATAGAACCCAAAGAGGCGTTTCCCTATAAACCGCCTACCGAAGAAATCAAGCAGAAGTACAAACATATCTTTGAGCTGAAGGAACCTTTGCCACCGCGTTTTTTTAAAACGTTGTTCGACAAGATCGTGGCCCTGATCATGCTGGCAATTGCCGCACCAATCATGCTGCTGCTTAAGATTGCCTATGTGATCGAAGGGTTGCTGATACCGGAAAACGCCGGCCCGATGTTTTTCTATTACAATGCGGTGAGTGAGGGGAAGATTATCCCAAAGTACAAGATCCGCCTGATCAAGGAAAAGTATATCGACCCCGAAGGTGCCAAACGGCACGACTGGATTGCCTTTTCCGCCGAATGGACGCCTGACAGCCGCACCCATGTCGGCGAGTTCGTCAAAAAGTTCTACCTGGACGAGTTGCCTCAGTTCTGGAGCGTGCTGAAAGGCGACATGAGTATCGTCGGTCCTCGCCCCATTTCCGTTTTGCACTACGAACGGGATAAGGTGCAAGGTAATGTCACGCGTTCCTTACTTCGGGGTGGTCTGCTCGGGCTTGGGCACATCAACAAAGGGACGTCCGAGATGGGCAACCCCGTCTACGAATACGAGTATATCGATCAGTACCTGAAGCGCTCATCATTCGGTCTGCTGATGCTCGATTTGAGGATTATCTGGAAGGGGGTTCAGGTGATCATCAAGGGGGGCGGACATTAACGGGTGGCGTTTGGCTTTCTGGCTTGCAGTGGCTGGGGTGGGTCTCGGTTCTCTGACGCCCGTCCCCTATTTGCCAACCCAGGCACTCGATGTTTGGGACAAGGCACAACACGCGTTGGCGTTTGTGCTGCTGAGTTGTTTGGGGCTGTTGGCGTTTTCGCAGCGCGCGCTGCGTGTCATGGCTGGTTTGCTGGTTTATGGCGGTCTGATTGAAGTCGCGCAAGCCGCCACCGGCTGGCGGTATGGGGATTGGCAGGATTGGTTTGCGGATGCCATTGGCGTGGGGGCGGTCTGTCTGGGTTGGGTTTTGTGGAAATCGGTTCTGTCCCACGGACAGATTTCCACGCCGTAACGTTTGCGCATTTCGTGAATCATCGTCTTTGATAGGTTGTCGGTAAAACGATGCCGCAACCAAGGTCCGGAATCAGAGCGACGAAGACACGCGTCTTCCGCGAGTCGTTCGTTTCCTCCATGGCCCTGGCGGGCAACGGATGGGGCACATAAGACAGCGCGCTTGCACGATTTTTTGCGGGTTTGCATGATGGGGGTCTCCCCTCCCATCATGCAAGTTACAAAGAGTGATCCATGGCCTGTTTCAAGCAAGGATTCGCGACCCATATCATGCCGATCTTATGAATTCGTGCTCACGATACGGTGAGCAATGCATCGTTCCTTGTGTTGATGCAGGCCGCCTAAAACAGCTATAACTTATTTGTTAATCTATTTTGATTACCTTGTTTAACAGTAAAAACCAAAAGTTCACGAAACAAAGACGCAATCCGTTCTATCTCATACTGTTTGCGTACAGAGGGCGAGCCCCACGGCTCGTTTGCCAGACGTGACTGCCGCGCCATTTTGAGACCTGCCAACAATGCCGCATCAATTTCTTCCGGTCTGTCCGGAGGCGCCGTGATACCCCCCAGCTGTGCAATCAGTTTCTGGGAGGCGCCGGGAGGAACGATGCCAAGAATTGGTCTTCGGGAACCGATATAATCCACCAACTTGCTTGGCAGAAACACGCTGAGTTCAGTCGGGGCATCGATGACCAACAGGAGATCCGTCTCCAGCATTAATTTTAGTGATGACGCATAGGGCACGGTACGTTGAATGGTGAGCAAGTGATCGGGTAAACGTCGCAGCAAAGGGTGCCAATGCATCCAACTCGACATGTTGCCAATCAGTTCCACGCGAACCTTATCCAAGGCGTGTGGATGGCTGGCGAGCAGCCGAACCAATGATGCAATCAATGGAAATGGGGTGCGATGTCCATAAAAGCTGCCCAGATAACGCAACACGATCGTATCATCATCGGTCGATGGCGCGGAACAGTTGGTGGGGAATGCCGTTGCATCGAAACTGTGCGCCAAGACAAACGACTTGAAGGCCAATTCTGGAGCATACTTGCGCATGACAAGCTGTCTGGTCTCTTCCGAGGTGAATACAAGACAGTCCGCCGCCTTGATCACTTGCTGTTCGAGGGAACGATTCTTCCATTGCGATAGCGGTTGTCCTCTGCGAAAGGGATTGTCCGACCATGGATCGCTGAAATGGGCAAGCCAGGGCAAGCCATGGCGCCGCTTCAGGGTTAAACCGAGCAGATGGTCGGACATGGGTTCCCCGAACGTCGCCATCACCTGTATGGCATCGGGATGATCATCCAACCACTGCCCAACCTTTGCCTCAGCGTTGCGAGACCATGCTACGAACTCATCCGGACTCCGTCCATACCAGGGAAGCAGCCGTAAGGCCAGACGATGAGACAGACCGTGCAAAATGGGGGTATGCGCTATTTTGATCTGTTTCAGGCAAGATGTTCCCAATGAATTCTCGGGTCCCTGCATCTCATTCCCGTTCTGAAATTCTGCACTGACCGTGACAAATTCCATCTGACAGTTGCGCAGCAGCCGACCGATTTGGATTGCCTGCGGATAAAGGATGGGAGGTAACATGCACGATATGGCCAGTAAACGCATCGGATTCTCTCCTTGAGTACCTTTCGGTTTGGACTTGTCGGGAATCACGGGGCCTGTGAAGAGGGACCAACCGGTATTTCCGCACTTCTTCTGACCGTGCTGCCGCAACCCGCACGTTCATGACGATGGCATCCAGACTAACGTTGATTTCGGCACGTTGATGGGGGAAAATCCTCAGGTCGCCCGAGGAAGAAAACCGAAACCAACCGCGAGGCGTTGCGCGAAGCCAAACGACAACGCCGCTGGGATTATCTGGAGCGGAGTCCCATGGAAGGCCAGTTCCGGCAGTGCAAGAACCGGCATGGTTTGACGGAGATTCGAGCCAAGCTGGAGGATACCTCCGCGTCCTTGATCCAGGCCATTTTCCTGGTGAAGAACCTGACCCTGCCGGTCAGGTTTTTTTTTGCCCGGAATGGGCCATGGGCTCTTTTTAGTCGCGACAAACGGTTTACCATGGAACTCCCGAAGGGAGGTCCATGGTACGGGGGGTGAGGGGGTTCTCCCTCCATCATGGCAAGTTGGTTGGGAGGGTTGTGCTGGATAGTCGTCCAGGAGTGGCGGGGGCTTCTTGAGGAGGCAATGACCGCCTGGTCGTGAATAATTCATGCAACCTTGACTGGGAATTGGAATGAGGCTTTTAGTCATGGGGTGGCATGGCGCACGCATCCGCACGCCGGGAAGGCGTGCGTACAGAATTGGCAACAGAAAAGGTCAACAATTTTTCCAGGATTTTCGTCGAGGCTTGCCCGTTACCGTAAGTGTCGTGTCCCTGGCCGGAAACCGACCAGTTGCCTGTCAAGGCTTCAGTGGCGATTTCCACGATATTTTCAGTATGCGTTCCGGCCAAACGGAGCAGACCGGTTGCCAATCCTTCGTGACGTTCGGTGATATCGCGCAACACCACGACTCTTTTGCCGAGAGAGGAGGCTTCTTCCTGAATGCCTCCAGAATCCGTCAAGATGAGTACGGAACGTACCATCAGTACGACGAACGACTGGTAGTCCAAGGGAGGAATCAGAAAAACATTCTGTCGATTCTGGCCAAGTTCGGCAAATACCGTTTCACGGACTCTTGGATTGGGGTGGACCGGATAAATGAAGACATGGTTCGGAAACTGTTCTGCCAGTGTGGCAATGGCCTTGCAGATCGTTACCAGGCATTGTCCGTGATTTTCCCGGCGATGTCCGGTGATGAGAACCAAAGGACGCGGATCATTGGGCACTCCAAGACTGGCGAGCACCTCTTCGGCCTGCCGTTGAGCCGTCGGATCCGAGGCCAGTTTGGCAATCAACAGATGAAGCGCATCAATACCGGTATTGCCGGTGACCAGGATTTGTTCTTCGGGAACGCCCTCTTTCAGAAGATTGTCTTGCGCCCCGTCCGTAGGTGGAAAATGCAGGGTCGCCAGTCTGCTGATGAGACGCCGGTTCATCTCTTCCGGCCAAGGCGCATAGATATGTCCGGTGCGCAATCCGGCTTCCACATGGGCGACGGGAATTTGCTGATAGAAGGCTGCCAGAGCGCCGATAAACGTGGTGGTCGTATCTCCCTGAACGATGACCCAGTCTGGTTTGTCTTGCTGTAGATAGGAATGGAGCCTGGAAAGCAGCAGGGTTGTCAAGTCCGAGAGTGATTGGTCTGGCTGCATCACCTTCAGATCGGTATCTGGTCGGATATTGAACAATTTCAGGACATGATTCGTCATGTCCCGATGTTGTCCGGTATGGCAAATCCGGATATCTACTGTGGGCAATTGTTGTGCGGCAAGAATCAGGGGGGCCAGCTTGATGGCCTCCGGACGGGTTCCGAAGAGCACAAGCCATCGATGTTTGTTCATGATCCTGTATGACGATACGTGGTAGGCAAAAGGGATGCTCCTTGGACGTATGGATCCGAGACTCTTTTCTCAGGCGTGATGAGCGCACGCACGGAGGATAATCATGGCAGGCTCATCCTGGCCAGCCGATCCTGAAGTGGTATCTATCCTTGAGTCCCCCGCAGAAAGCCGTTTTTGGCAAAAAAACGGTCTTCGCAACCTGTTGATTTTGCTGAATCATGTCCACCATGAATGCTGGGTAAAGGGATTTTCTTTGGCTGGGGATTCATCCTCGATTTTGCCTGATTCTGGCGGTTCTTGCAAGTTTTTGATCGCCCCATCGATAGGCCTGTTGTCGATTCCCAGCAGGCTAAGTTACCATGGAACTCCCGAAGGGAGGTCCATGGTACGGGGGTGAGGGGATTCTCCCCCCATCATGCACGTTACAGGGGGCTTTTGAATGGCATTGTGTGAGGCCGAACGAGACATTGGCGGAAGGGGTGGGATTTGAACCCACGGATGGTTACCCATCGACGATTTTCAAGACCGTTGCATTCAACCGCTCTGCCACCCTTCCGTACCTGCCGCATGCGCCATTTGCGTGATGCCGTGCGGGTCAATCGCATTTCCCGGTCAGCCCGATGTGCGGTGTTTTCATGTCAGCCCGCTCGGGTTATTCCCCGGTCAATCTGGCGTAGGAGCCATCAACCGCGTATCTCGATCCGGGCCTGACCACCCATGTAGGGACGCAGGGCGTCCGGAATCGTCACGCTGCCATCGGATTGGACGAAATTTTCCAACAAGGCCACCAGCGTCCGTCCCACCGCGATGCCGGAGCCGTTCAGGGTATGCACCGGCTCGACCGTCTTGCTCTCCGTGCGTCGCAGACGGGCCTTCATGCGTCGCGCCTGGAAATCCAGGGTATTGGAACAGGAGGAGATCTCCCGATAACGACCCTGACCGGGCAGCCACACCTCCAGATCATACGTCTTGGCCGAGGCGAAGCCAAGGTCGCCCGTACACAACGCCACGGTGCGATAGGGGAGTTCCAGACGCTTCAACACCTCTTCGGCGTGTCCGGTCAAAGACTCCAGAGCCGCCATGCTCTCTTCCGGACGGGTGATCCACACCAGCTCCACCTTATCGAACTGGTGCTGGCGGATCAAGCCGCGCGTGTCGCGTCCGGCGGCACCGGCTTCGCGGCGGAAACAGGCGGTCCAGGCCGTGAATTTCATCGGCAGGAGCGACTCATCCACGATCTGGCCCCGTACCATGTTGGTCAATGGCACCTCGGCGGTCGGAATCAGATAGAACGGATCATCCCGCAGGCAGAAAAGATCCTCCTCGAACTTCGGCAGTTGGCCGGTACCGAACAGGCTCTCCTTGTTGGCCAGAAACGGCGGCAGGATCTCCTCGTAGCCGTGCTCGAGGGTGTGCAGATCGAGCATGAACGAGGTCAAGGCACGGATCAGTCGGGCACCGTCGCCCCGGAAGAAGGTGAAACGGGCTCCCAACGTCTCGGCGGCCACCTGGAAGTCGAGAATCCCGAGGCGTTCGCCGATGTCCCAGTGGTTGAGTTCGGTCGCGGTTCCGGAAAAGCCTTTCGGCCAGGACCGCACCACCACGTTGCCGCTCTCGTCCGGTCCCACCGGAACATCCTCGGCGGGCAGGTTCGGCAGACGGGCCAGCTCCTCCTGCACCGCCTCCTCCTTGGCGCGCAATGCGGCTTCGTGCTCCTTGAGCCGAGGCCCCAGCTCCCCCATCTCCGCAAGCAGGGACGAGGCATCTCCACCTTTGGCCTTGAGCTGACCGATCAGCTTGGAAATTTCGTTGCGGCGCGCCTGCAACCCCTCGGTCGTGGCGCGCAGGGCGCGCTGTTCGGCCTCGAGGGCGAAAAAGGCGGTCAGATCATGCCGTCCCCCACGGGTTTTCAACCGCGCATCCACCCACTCCGGACGCTCCCGGATCGCCTTCAGATCCAACATGGCTCACGCACCTCCCTCATCCATGGGCATCCCATCGCTCTCCCCATCCTCGGAGGCGGTCACGGCGGCATCCTCCTCGGCTTCGGCGATGCGCGCCACCGATACCACCCGTTCCCCGGAGCTGGAGACATCCAACACCTTCACCCCACGGGCATTGCGGCCCGTCTGACGCACGCTTTCCACCGGAGTACGCAACACCGTGCCTTGATCGGTGATCACCATGATCTGATCCCCCGGCGACACCACCAGACTGGCCACCACCGGGCCGTTGCGCTCGTCGATCAGCATGCCGATCACCCCTTGCGATCCCCGGCCCTTGGTGGGGAATCTCTCGGCCTCGGTCCGCTTGCCGAACCCGTTCTCGGTGATTGCCAGAATCTGACAATCCGGCTCGTTGGTCAGCACGTTCAAGGCGATCACCCGATCCTCGCCACGCAGTCGCATGCCGCGTACCCCGCGTGCCACCCGTCCCATCAGCCGTACCTGTCCGGTACGGAAGCGGGCCGCTTTGCCGGAACTCGAATAGAGCAGAATTCGTCCGGGTCTCGCCTCGCCGTTCTCTTCCGACTCCTCCTCGACCACCGGTTCGACCTCGACCGGGGCCGTGCCCTCTTCGTCGCCTTCGCCCGCGACGACTGCCTCGGCATCGATATCCTCTTGCAACACCGGCAGCAGCGCCACCCCGACCAGATCATCCTCCTCTTGCAGATCCACCGCCCGGATTCCCGAGGCGCGGATGTTGGCATAGGCGGAGAGGGCGGTTTTCTTGATCAGCCCCTTGGCCGTGGCGAACAGCAGATGCCAGTTGTCCCACTGGTCGCGTGCCACCGGCGCCGGCAGGATCTGGGCCAGCTTTTCGCCCCCCTCGAGGGCCAACAGATTGATGATCGGGCGACCGCGCGCCGCGCGGCTGGCCAGGGGCAGTTCGTGGACCTTCAGGCGGAACACCCGGCCCTTGTCGGTGAAGCAGAGGATCGGATCGTGGGTCGAGGCCACGAAGAGTTGCGAGATGAAATCCTCATCCCGGACGCCGGTGGCGCTTTTGCCTTTGCCGCCGCGGCGCTGACTGCGGTAATCCACCGCCGGTTGACGCTTCACGTAGCCCGAATGGCTCACCGTGACCACCATTTCCTCTTCCGGGATCAGATCCTCGGCGCAAAACTCGCCCAGATCCTCCACGATCTCGGTGCGGCGCGCATTGGCGAACATCTCCTTGATGCGCGTGAGTTCGTCCTTGATCACCGTCAGGAGCGCCTGATCCGAGGCGAGAATCGCGTTCAGACGGGCGATTTCGGTCAGGGTCTCCTCGAACTCTTGATGGATTTTGTCTTGTTCCAGGCCGGTCAGACGGTGCAGACGCATGTCGAGGATCGCCTGGGCCTGTTCGGGGGAGAGTCGATAGCCCCCCTCGACGAACTGGGGCGAGGCGACCATGCCCGCCTCCAGGGCACGCGCCAGCATCGCCTCCACCGGGCCGCGCGCCCACACCTCGGCCACCAGCCGCTCCTTGGCGGTCTGGGGGTTGGGGGCGTTGCGGATCAGTTCGATGATGCGGTCGATGTTGGCCAGGGCTACGGAGAGCCCTTCCAGGATGTGGCCGCGTGCCTGGGCCTTGGCCAGATCGAACAGGGTACGTCGCGTCACCACCTGACGGCGGTGGTTGATGAACTCCTCGAGGATGCTTTTCAGACTCAGGGTTTGCGGCTGGCCATGCACCAGGGCCACGGCGTTCACGCCGAAGGTGGTTTGCATGGCGGTGTGCTTGTAAAGCTGGTTGAGCAACACTTCGGTGCTGGCATCGCGTTTGGTTTCGATCACCACCCGCATCCCCTGGCGATCCGACTCGTCGCGCAGATCCGAGATGCCGTCGATCTTCTTTTCGCGCACCAGATCGGCGATGAATTCCACCAGTTTGGCCTTGTTCACCTGGAACGGCAGTTCGTCGATGATGATCGCCTCGCGTCCGTCTTTCTTCGTCTCGACATGGGTCTTGGCGCGCAGCACGATGGAGCCGCGTCCGGTTTCGTAAGCGCTTAAAATTCCGGCCCGACCGTGGATCGAGCCGCCTGTGGGAAAGTCCGGACCGGGCACGAAGGTCATCAGGCCGCGATTGGTCAGCTCCGGGTTGTCGATCAGGGCGCAGGTGGCATCGACCACCTCGCCGAGGTTGTGGGGTGGAATGTTGGTGGCCATGCCCACCGCGATCCCCGAGGAGCCGCTGACCAGAAGGTTGGGGAATTTGCACGGCAGAATGCGCGGTTCGGTGAGGGATCCGTCGTAGTTGGGTCCGAAATCCACCGTCTCCTTGTCGATGTCGGCAAGCAGTTCGCCGGCCAGACGGGTCATGCGCACTTCGGTGTAACGCATGGCCGCCGGGGAGTCCCCATCCACGGAGCCGAAGTTCCCCTGGCCATCCACGAGCGGATGGCGCATCGAGAACTCCTGGGCCATGCGCACGATGGTGTCGTAGACTGCCACGTCGCCGTGGGGATGGTATTTGCCGATGACATCACCGACCACGCGGGCCGATTTCTTGTAGGCGCGATTCCACTCGTTGCCTAGTTCGCTCATGGCGTAGAGGACGCGGCGGTGGACCGGTTTGAGTCCGTCGCGCACGTCGGGCAGGGCGCGTCCCACGATCACGCTCATGGCGTAATCGAGGTAGGAGCGGCGCATTTCGTCTTCGAGATTGACGGGAACCCGCTTGGAAAGGTTGGGATCCACGGTCGTTGTTTCGCTATCCATGATACCCGCGTGACATCGGTGGAGAAAGAAGAGGGGTTAACCTGTCAATAATACCCCTTTTCCCGTGCTATCGCAACCGTGGCCCAGCGGTTCGGGAATCCTTTTCGTCCGTGCGCATCACGGCGAGGTGGGGCTCATGTGCCCCCTCGGCGGGGTATGAGGAGGGGGCGAAGGGATCTGCGGGAGGCGAGACATCTTTGGGGGGGGGCGGTTCTGGGGTGGGGCACCTTTGGCAGGTGGTTTGTTGGCGGGCGGTTTGGGGTCACCTTTGGGGGGGAACCTTTGGCGGGTGGTTTGGGGGCACTTTTGGCGGGTGGTTGCCGCTTCTGGGGGATGGTTTGGGGCCATGTTCGCGGGAACGTTTGGCAAAAGGCGCCAAACGTTCCCGCGGCCAAGGCGGCGCGCAGCGTTTTTTCGCAAAGGAGCGAAAAAACGCTTTTTTTGAAGAGCGTGCTAAAACATAAAATCTAAAGACAAGGGCCAAAGATCAAAAGACCAAAAGAGTCAGGACACAGGCAAAACCTTGGAGACTCTGTCTCCAAACCTCTGCCGGGGACCTTCGGCCCACCGTCCCCCGCAACGGTGGGAGCTTTCACGCTCCCGCTCCCGCCCCCTCTACGCCGAACCCAACGTGATCAACAAATCCTTGGTCTCCACCTGATCCCCGGTCGAAACATGAATCTCGGCCACCACCCCATCCTTGGTGGCACATACCGCAGTCTCCATCTTCATCGCCTCCAGGGAGAGCAGCAGATCGCCGCGCGCCACCTTCTGACCCCGCGCCACCGCGATCGCGCCCACGGCACCCGGAATCGGCGCGCCTACCTGGGCCGGATCGCCATCCCGCGCCTTGGGCGCGGCACGCTTGCCGCTACCCTGGGCTCGATTGTGGATCAGGATCGAACGGGGTTGACCGTTTACCTCGAAGAACACCTTCACCATCCCATCCCGGTCCGGCTCCGAGGCGGTGACGAAGTGGACGATCAATGCCTTGCCCGGCTCGGGCTCCACGGTGATCTCCTGGCCCGGCTCCATGCCGTAGAAAAAGACCGTCGAAGGCAGGCGACTCACATCGCCATAGGTCTGACAGTGACGCATGAACTCGCTGTAAACCTGGGGATACATCAGATACGAGGCCAACTGGGCATCGCTCACCATGCCGCCGGTCAGGTGCGACACCACGGTGCGCTGCTCGTCGAGGTTGGTATCCGGGAGCACGGCGCCGGGTCGTTCGGTCAAGGGGGTCTGGTTTTTCAGTACCTTGCGTTGCAGCGCCTGGGGAAAGCCCCCCGGCGGCTGGCCGAGATCGCCCCGGAAATACTGCACCACCGACTCCGGAAAGGAGATCTCCTTGTGCGGATCGAGCACATCCTGGCGGCTGAGCTGACTGGTCACCATCATCAAGGCCATGTCGCCCACCACCTTGGAGCTGGGAGTCACCTTGGGGATGTCGCCGAACATCTCGTTGACCTGGGAATAGGCGCGCGCCACCTGATCCCAGTGGGAGTCGATGCCCAGGGAACGGGCCTGCTGACGCAGATTGGTGAACTGACCGCCCGGCATCTCGTGCAGATAGACCTCCGAGGCCCCGACATATTGACGGGTTTCGAAGGCCGCGTAGTGACGCCGCACCTGCTCCCAATAGGTCGAGATCGCGCGGATGGCGTCGATGTCGAGTTCGGTGTCGTGGGGGGTGTTGCGCAACGCCTCGACGATCGAGCCGAGACTGGGCTGAGAGGTGGCCCCGCTCATGGCGTCCATGGCCGCGTCCACCGCATCCACGCCGGCCTCGATGGCCGCCAGGACGCTGGCCGCGGAGATGCCGCTGGTGTCGTGGGTGTGGAAGTGGATCGGCAGGCCGATCTCCTGTTTCAGAGCCTTGACCAGCACCCGCGCCGCGTTGGGCTTGAGCAGTCCGGCCATGTCCTTGATGCCCAGGATGTGCGCGCCGGCGGCTTCCAGCTCCTTGGCCATCTCCACGTAGTATTTCAGGGAGTACTTGGCCCGTTTGGGATCGTTGATGTCGCCGGTGTAGCAGATGGCCGCCTCGCAGAGCTTCTCCTCGGCGCACACCGCGTCCATGGCCACGCGCATGTTCTCCACCCAGTTGAGGGAGTCGAACACCCGGAATACGTCCACCCCGCGTCCGGCGGCCTGCTTGATGAAAAACTTGACCACGTTGTCCGGATAGTTGGTGTAGCCGACGCCGTTGGCCGAGCGCAGCAGCATCTGCAAGAGCAGATTGGGCATCAACTCGCGCAGATGCATCAGCCGTTCCCAGGGACACTCCTTCAGGAAGCGCATGGTCACGTCGAAGGTGGCGCCGCCCCAGCACTCCATGGAGAACAGGTTGGGCAGGAGTCGCTGATAGGCCGGTGCGATCACCTTGAGGTCGAAGGTGCGCAGCCGCGTGGCCAGCAGCGACTGATGGGCATCGCGCATCGTGGTGTCGGTGATCAGGGTGCGTTTCTGAGCCAACATCCACTCGGCGAATTTTTTGGGTCCGAGGTCATCCAACAGATCGCGGGTGCCGAGCGGGAGCTCCTCTTTTTCGTTGAACTTCGGCACGTTCGGTTTGGCATAGCTCTCCGGTTTCGGCAACCCCTTGGTTTCGCGATTGCCGTTGACCACCACGTCGGCGATGTATTGCAGCAGATGGGCGTGGGAGTCGTGCCGCTCCGGGGTCTTGAACAGGGAGGGGTTCTGATCGATGAAGGTGGTGGTGTAGTCGCCGAAACGGAACTTGTCGTGACGCACCACGCGGCTTAAAAAGCCGAGATTGGTCTTCACGCCGACGATGCGGAACTCCTGCAAGGCACGGTCCATGCGATGGATGGCCGCGTCCGAGGTGGCCGCCCAGGCGGTGATCTTGACCAGCAGCGAATCATAGAACGGCGTGATGCGCGCGCCGCTGTAGGCGGTGCCCGCGTCGAGACGCACGCCGAAGCCGGCGGCGCTGCGATAGTCGGAGATGCGTCCGTAGTCCGGGGTGAAGTTGTTTTCCGGATCCTCGGTGGTGACCCGGCATTGCATGGCGTGGCCGTGCAGGGCGATGTTCTCCTGGAGCGGCAGGCAGCGGGAGCCGAGGGGATGGCCTTGGGCCACCAGGATCTGCGCCTGCACCAGATCGATGCCGGTCACCTCCTCGGTGACGGTGTGTTCCACCTGGATGCGCGGGTTGACCTCGATGAAGTAGAAGGCGCCGGAATCCACATCCTGCAAGAACTCCACGGTGCCGGCATTGCGATAGCCCACCGCCTTGGCCAGGCGCAGGGCGTTGTCGCACAACTCGGCGCGCTGGGCGTCGGAGAGGTAGAGCGCCGGAGCCCGTTCGACCACCTTCTGGTTGCGACGCTGCACGGTGCAGTCGCGCTCATAAAGATGCACGAGATTGCCGTGTTGGTCGCCGAGGATCTGCACCTCGACGTGCCGGGCGCGTCGGACCAGTTTTTCCAGGTAGACCGAGCCGTTGCCGAAAGCGGTGGCCGCCTCGCGGGAGGCGGTGCGCACCTGTTCGAGGAGCTGCTCCGGCCCTTCGATCACCCGCATGCCGCGTCCGCCGCCGCCCCAGATCGCCTTGAGCATCACCGGATAGCCGATTTGATTGGCCATGGCGTGGATCTGGTCCGGATCCTCGGGCAGGGTGGTGGTGGCGGGCATGACCGGCACGCCGGCCTCCACCGCGATGCGGCGCGCCTGCACCTTGTCGCCGAGCAGACGCATGGCTTCCGGGGTCGGGCCGACGAAGGCGATGCCGGAGTCGCGACAGGCGGCGGCGAAATCGGGATTCTCGGAGAGGAACCCGTATCCCGGATGGATGGCATCGACATGCACCTCGCGGGCAATGCGCAGGATATCCTGAATATCGAGATAGGCGGCGATGGGGCGCTTGCCCGCGCCGACCAGATAGCTCTCGTCGGCCTTGTAGCGGTGCAGGGAGTAGCTGTCCTCCAGGGCGTGGATGGCCACGGTGGCGATGCCCATCTCGGAGGCGGCCCGGATGATGCGGATGGCGATTTCGCCGCGATTGGCCACCAACAGGCGTTTGAAGGGTCTGGCTTCGGTCATGGCATCGTTCCTTGCTGACTTGTCATGTAGGGCGGAACCCCTAGCCCCCATCCGTTGGAGCTTCACTGGGTGGAGGATCCACGGTAATGGTCAAATTTTTGCCATTTATGAGGGTAAACGCAAATGCGGGCCACGCCAAGTGGTGCCAACCGGCCATAAGATGATTTTTTCACCTGCGCGGGTTTTGTTTTTCGTCGATCTTGGTTACCATGCAAGGATTGGTTCTTCTTTCCCGTTTATTGGCCAGCATGGAAGTTGACTCGAACATGGATCCGACCCTTTTGACCGCTCTTTCGCCGCTGGATGGACGCTACGCCCGTCAGGTGGCCCCGTTGCGTCCGATCTTTTCCGAATTCGGCCTCATCCACCGTCGCGTGCGGGTGGAGCTGGGCTGGCTTCTGGCCCTCTCCCGCGAGCCGGCCATCCCCGAGGTGCCCCCGTTCACAGCCGAGGTCGAGGCGCGGCTGCATGCCCTCGCTCAGGATTTTTCCGAGGTGGATGGCCATCGCGTCAAGGAGATCGAGCGCACCACCAACCACGATGTCAAGGCCGTCGAATATTTTCTCAAGGAACGGCTCGGCGATCTCCTGCCGGAGTCGGTGCTGGAGTTCATCCATTTCGCCTGCACCTCCGAGGATATCAACAACCTCTCCCACGGCCTGGCGATGAGGGAGGCCAGGGAACAGGTTCTCCTGCCCGCCATGGAGCGGGTGGTGGCCCAGATCGCCGATCTGGCCGCGCGCCATCGCGAACAGCCCATGCTCGCCCGTACCCACGGCCAACCCGCCTCGCCGACCACGCTTGGCAAGGAGATGGCCAACGTCGCCCATCGTCTGCGGATTCAACGCGACGGTCTGCAACGGGTCGGGATTCCCGGCAAGATCAATGGCGCGGTGGGCAACTTCAACGCCCATGTGGTCGCCTATCCCGAGGTGGATTGGCCGGCGCTGGCCGAACGGTTCGTCACCTCCCTCGGCCTGACCTACCAACCCCTCACCACCCAGATCGAACCCCACGACGGTATGGCGGAGTTCTTCCACGCGGTCATGCGCTTCAACACCGTGCTGCTCGACTTCGACCGGGATCTGTGGAGCTATATTTCGCTCGGTTATTTCCGTCAGAAGACCCGCGCCGGCGAGGTGGGCTCCTCGACCATGCCCCACAAGGTCAATCCCATCGATTTCGAGAACTCCGAGGGCAATCTCGGCCTGGCCAACGCCGTGCTCGACCATCTGGCGGTGAAACTCCCGGTGTCGCGCCTGCAACGGGATCTCACCGACTCCACGGTGCTGCGCAACGTCGGCGTGGGGTTGGGGTATGCGGTGTTGGGGTATGATTCGGCCTTGAAGGGGATCGGCAAGCTCGAGGCCGATCCGGTCCGTCTGGCCGCCGACCTGGAAAACGCCTGGGAGGTGCTGGCCGAGCCGATCCAGACCGTCATGCGCCGGCATGGCCTGGAGAAACCCTACGAACGGTTGAAGGAGCTGACCCGCGGTCGAGGCATCACCCGCGAGGGAATCCGCGACTTCATCGAGGGGTTGGAGATTCCGACCGAGGCCAAGGCGCGGCTTCTGGAACTGACCCCGGCGGGTTACATCGGCCTGGCGACGCGGTTGAGCCGGATCGGGGAGGGGACGTGATCCTCGCGCCCCCCCTGATCGGACATCCCCACGGGGGGCCGCCGGAGAAGGGTGTATCGTCGCTGGCGGATCGATAACTTGCCGAAATCAAAAGATCCAGAACGAAAATACGCTGCGCGGCAACTTGACCGCGAGGACGTTTTCTTTCATCATCTGCCCCTTGAGAATTCGTCCCGGATGCGCGCATGGGGGATCGCTCATCGTTCGAGTGGATGAAGCCCCGTTTGGTTCCACGATCGTTAAATTTATATCAGGAGGCGTTCAATGCAGATCGGCATTCCCAGAGAGATCTATCCAGGGGAACGACGGGTAGCAGCCAGCCCGGATTCCGTCAAGCAGTTCATCAAGTTGGGCTTCACCGTGGCGGTCGAGAAGGGGGCCGGTGCCGAGGCCAATTTCTCGGACGAGGTGTATCAGGAGGCGGGGGCCACGATCGCGGCGGATGCCAAATCCCTCTATGACAATGCGGATATCGTCCTCAAGGTGCGCGCCCCGATGGCCATTCCGGGTGGCAAGGCCCATGAGGTCGATTCCCTGCGCGCCGGCCAGACCCTGATCAGCTTCATCTGGCCCGCTCAAAACAAAGAACTCATGGACCGCATGGCCGCCCTCAAGGTCACCGTGCTGGCCATGGATTCGGTGCCGCGCATCTCCCGCGCCCAGAAGCTCGACGCCCTAAGCTCCATGGCCAACATCGCCGGCTATCGCGCCGTGATCGAGGCTGCCCATCACTTCGGACGCTTCTTCACCGGTCAGATCACCGCTGCCGGCAAGGTTCCGCCGGCCAAGGTGTTCGTCATCGGCGCCGGCGTGGCCGGTCTGGCGGCCATCGGCGCCGCCTCGGGCCTGGGCGCCATCGTGCGCGCCTTCGACACCCGTCCGGAAGTGGGTGATCAGGTCAAGAGCATGGGTGGCGAGTTCGTCACCGTCGATTACGAGGAAGAGGGTGGCGGCGTCGGCGGTTATGCCAAGGTGATGAGCGAGGGGTATCAGAAGGCCCAGGCCGAAATGACCGCCCAGCAGGCCGCCGAGGTGGACATCATCATCACCACCGCGTTGATTCCGGGTCGTCCCGCGCCCAAGCTGATCACCGCCGACATGGTGAAAAGCATGAAACCCGGCAGCGTGATCGTCGATCTGGCCGCCGAAATGGGTGGCAACTGCGAATTGACCGAGCCGGGCAAGGTGGCGGTCAAGCACGATGTCACCATCATCGGCTTCACCGATCTGCCCAGCCGTCTGTCGCGTCAGTCCAGCCAGCTCTACGCCACCAACCTGGTGCGTCTGATGGAAGAGCTGTGCCGTACCAAGGATGGCGTGATCAACGTCAACATGGAAGACGAAGTGATTCGTGGCGCCACGGTCATCAAGGAGGGCGAGATCACCTGGCCCCCGCCGCCGCCCAAGCTCTCCGCCGCTCCGCAGCAGGCCAAGCCCGCCGCCCCGCCGCCGCCGCCCAAGCACGGCCATGGCCCCGGCGAGCCGGCCAGCAACAAAAGCGTGCTCACCACCGGCATCAGCCTGGCGTTGATCTTCCTTCTGGTGGGCGTCGGCGCGCCGACGGCCTTCCTGGGACACTTCACCGTCTTCATCCTGGCCTGCTTCATCGGCTACATGGTCATCTGGAACGTCACCCCGGCCCTGCACACCCCGCTCATGAGCGTCACCAACGCCATCAGCAGCATCATCGTGATCGGCGCCCTGATCCAAATCTCCACGCCCGGAAAGATGATCACCATCCTGGCGGCCCTGGCCATCGTTTTGACCGCCGTGAACATGATGGGTGGCTTCTGGGTCACTCAGCGCATGTTGCGCATGTTTCAGAAATAAGGAGGCGTGACCCATGAACCAAGGTTTGTTGACCGTTTCTTACATCGGCGCCACCATCCTCTTCATCCTGAGCCTGGGTGGCCTGAGCAATCCCGAAACCGCCCGGCGCGGCAATCTGTTCGGCGTCATCGGCATGACCATCGCCGTGCTCGCCACCCTGATGGGTCCGAAGCTGGCCGGTGCCGGCAACCTGGCCCTGATCATCGTCGCCATGGCCGTCGGTGGCGGGATCGGCATCTTCGCCGCCATCCGTGTCAAGATGACCGAAATGCCGGAGCTGGTCGCCCTCATGCACAGCCTGGTCGGTCTGGCCGCCATGCTGGTCGGCTTCGCCAACTACATCGATCCCACCTCCACCCTCACAGGCGCCGAGAAGACCATCCATGAGATGGAGATCTATATCGGCATCCTGATCGGTGCCGTGACCTTCTCCGGCTCCATCGTCGCCTTTGGCAAGCTCTCCGGCAAGATCGGCGGCAAGCCCTTGACCCTGCCGGGTCGCCACCAGTTCAACTTCGGCCTGCTGATCGTCACCGTGCTGCTGGGCAAGGTGTTCCTGAACGCCCATGGCATCTCGGCGGGCATGACGCCTCTGTTGGCCATGACTGCCATCGCGCTGGTGTTCGGCGTCCACATGGTGATGGCCATCGGTGGCGCGGACATGCCGGTGGTGGTGTCGATGCTGAACAGCTATTCCGGATGGGCCGCCGCGGCCACCGGCTTCATGCTCTCCAATGACCTGTTGATCGTGGTGGGTGCTCTGGTGGGTTCGTCGGGTGCCATCCTGAGCTACATCATGTGTCGCGCCATGAACCGCAAGTTCCTGGCGGTGATCGGCGGTGGTTTCGGCTCGGATGGCGGTACCCCGACTTCCGCCGCCGGTGCCGCGCCGGCGGGCGAGGTGGTGGCCGTGTCGGCCCTGGAGACCGCCGAGCTGCTGCGCGAGGCCAAGAGCGTGGTGATCGTGCCGGGTTACGGCATGGCCGTCGCCCAGGCCCAGCACACGGTGTTCGAGATCACCCAGCTGTTGCGTTCCAAGGGCAAGAACGTCCGCTTCGCCATCCACCCGGTGGCCGGGCGCATGCCGGGTCACATGAACGTGCTGCTGGCCGAAGCCAAGGTGCCGTATGACATCGTGCTGGAGATGGACGAGATCAACGAGGACTTCCCCTCGACCGATGTCACCATGGTGATCGGCGCCAACGACATCGTGAACCCGTCCGCGCTCGAAGATCCCAACAGCCCCATCGCCGGCATGCCGGTGCTGGAGGTGTGGAAATCGACCACCTCGATCGTCATGAAGCGCTCCATGGCCTCCGGTTACGCGGGCGTGGACAATCCGCTGTTCTACAAGGAGAACAATCGGATGCTCTTCGGCGACGCCAAGAAGATGCTGGACGAAGTGCTCAACAATCTCCGTAGTTGATGTTTCTCGACGGTTTTTTTCAGCGGTTTTCTCCAGCAGTCTGAAGCAGGCCGTTGGTGGAAAACCGGGTCTGCACCATCCCCGGATCAGCCTGTGTTTTGCAGGTGGATCCGGGGATTTTTTTGTATTCAACAGTGGATTCTTCCAAGGGGTTCCTGAAAATTTCTCAGGCATGCTCAATGGCCGTAGTCGCTATCTTCCGTGCAAGCGTAGCCCATCCCGCACATTGAGCCCCATCCAGAAAAGATTCACGGCTCCGGCCACCAGTTCCACGCCCTGTATACTGTTGAAAAAAATGTCGAAAAGACCGGCTTCGGCCCTCCCGGCGAGAAACAGCGCGGACGGGACCAGGATCAACAGCCCGTTCAAGGCGATGTGCGGCATGCGGCGACTCTTGGTCGCGATGAGCGGGTGGACACTGGCCTTGCCGAGCACGAAACCGCTCCCACCGGTGACCATCAGCAGAGGTATCAAGCTCCAGAGACCGGTGACGATCATCTGTTTTACCCATACCACCCGCTCGATTGACAAAAAAAGCTCGGCAATCAGCGTGGCCGACAGGAACAGGCCGATGGTCAACAGGGCCAGCAGTCCGGCCAGGGCATGGATGCGGGTTATCATGCGATCTCTCCTTCGTCGTGGGATGGGTGGAGTTCCCGAATGCGCTCCAGCACGCGCAAGGCCGTGGTCAAGGCATCCGGTTCAAAATGGGCGCGCAGTTGGTCGGCATGGCTCAGCCATTCCGCGTCGATGCGCCGATAGATCGCCTGTCCGGTCTCCGAGAGTCGATACAACGGGGAGCGTTTGTGATAGGGGTTGGGAAGTCGCGTCATCAGCCCCTCCTCCACGAGCAGGTTGAGCTGCTTGAGCGCCCCCTGGCGGCTGACACCCATGAGGATTGCGATTTGTGGTGCGGTCAGGGGTAAGGGCGAGCCGGCCAGGGCGCCCAACATCTGCCATCGGGCGCTGGTCAACGCGAAAGGGTGGGCGAACTGATCCCCCCAGCGCAGCAACTGGCCGTTGGCGCGAAAGATCGCCAGGATGGTCGCGGTGAACGGGTCGTGGGTGTCCAGTGTGTCGAGGGTATCGAGGGGGGGCTGGCTCATGGTCGTCATTTTGGTAACTGGTTGTCAATTTGGTCCCAGTTTACACAATGACAACTTATTGTCAATATTTTTCGGCAGTTTTGCACCCGTGACCGTATGGGCGCTGGGAAAGAATCAAATCACATCCGCACCCGTTCCAGCTCCTGCTGAATGCGGCTCTGCATGGCGGCATCCGGGGTTGGGGAGGAGGGGGGCGATTGAGAGGCGTCGTTCGTTTGGGATTGCGCCTGACCGCGCCAGCGGCGCATCGCCAGCCACAGGGCATATCCGCCCAGTCCCAGCCCCAGAAACGGCGCGCTCCACAACAGAGCGTTCATCCCCTGGCCGGTGGGCTCCAGGTAGATGTAATCCCCGTAACGCTGATGAAAATACGCCCGGATCGTCGGTTCCTTCTCGCCCGATGCCACCTTGTCGCGGATGATTTTCAACATGTCCTTGGCCAGGTCGGAGTTGGATTCGTACACCGACTGGTTCTGACACACCGCGCAGCGCAGATCCTTGGCGATCTGTCGCACCATCGCCTCGGTGGGATCCTCGTTGCGGACTTCGGCGTGGGTGGTTCCAATGGCCAGCGTCAAGAGGAGCGAGGGCAAAAACCGGCGAGGAAAAAAAATCATTTGGCGTTTCCTTGCATCAGTGGCAGGGCGCGCTGCTCGAACCATCCCGGGAACAACGGGCCGGTGTGCTTCATGCGGATCGTACCGTTCGGATCCACCAGATAGGATTCCGGGGCCCCATATACCCCCCAGTCGATGGCAATTTTCTGTTCTGGATCCTGGGCATGGGCATAGCCGGGATTGCCGTGCCGTTTCAGGAAGGCCCGTGCCGCCTCCGGCGTGTCGCGAAAATCCACGCCGATCATCACGAAATCGGGCCGCCCCTTGACCTTGGCCGCCAGCTCCATCAGATAGGGGTGTTCGGCCACGCAACTGATGCACCACGAACCCCAGAAGTTGACCAGCACCCATTTGCCGCGATGCGCGGAGAGGGAGATGGTCTGGTTTCCCTCCAATGCCGGGGCGGAAAAGTCGTTGGCCGGTCGGTTGACCAGCGGCGAGGGGATGTCGCGCGGATCGTTTTTCAATCCCAGGGCGAACAGCAGCAGAATCGCCATCACCGCCCCGAGCAGAACCAGTTTCCAGATGCCGTTCATCGGATTCCTTGATATCGCCACCATCTTGAGAAGCATCCTTTTTCCGCCAGGTCGGGCTCAGTCTTCACGAGCTGCGTTTCCGTTTTCTGGAAACGCAGCTCGTATTTTGCACTATGGCCTTGCGAGCAACGACGCATCCCAACATGGGTGCGGTTTAAAGTCAAAACCAAAACCCTGGGAGAGGAATCTCCCAGACGCTCTCTTTTCTTTTAACGGTCAAACCACACCTTCCAAACTGGGTGCGGTTCAAGTCTCGGAGCCGTCCGCGATCCGGAACGGGCGTCGCCCTTGCAACATGGCCCAGAATACCCCAATCACCATCAGGGTGGATCCAACCCAAACCCAGGAGATCAACGGGTTGCGATAGATCCGGAACGCCCATACCCCCTCTTTCACCCCATCCCCGAGCACTACGTACAGATCCTCGCGCCAGGTGCTGTGAATCGCTGCCTCGGTGGTGGGTTGGGAGTGCTCGTTGTAAACCCGTTTTTGCGGGGTGAGACGGATCGGTTCCGCACCGGGACGCTCGGCGCGGAATACCGCCTCATCCGCTTTCCAGTTGCGCTTGGCGGTCTTGTCCATGGACTCCAGGGTGAGGTTCCAGGAACCGATCTTCATCGAATCCCCGACCGCCATGAACAGGTCGCGCTCCTCCTGGAACAATCCCGATCCCACGAAACCGGCCACCATCACCAGCGTCCCGAGATGGACGAACAACCCGCCGTAACGGCGCTTGTTGCGTCCGAGCAGACGCCAGAGAGCCGCGATCGCGGAGAGTCCCTCGCGGCGCATGCGCAGTCGGGTGTTGTGGATCACCTCCTTGAAATGGGTGGCGCCCACGAACAGAATCAGACCGAAGGCGATGGCTCCCGAGGGGTGGCCGATGCCGAGCATGGGGGCGCAGGCTGCGCCGACGATGCCGAGGGTCAACCAGGGCAGGAACTCCTGGCGCAAACGTGTCCACGAGGCCCTCTGCCAGGGGATGATCGGTCCCACGCCCATCAAGAGCAGCATGGCGAGCATGATCGGGATGAACACCTTGTTGTAATAGGGGGCGCCCACCGATACCTTGGCGGTGGACAGGGTTTCGACCGCCAGGGGGTAGAGGGTGCCCAGCAGCACGGTGCAGGCTCCGGCCACCAGGAACAGGTTGTTGACCAGGAACGAGAACTCCCGCGACAATCCGCTATCGAGTTTCGGGGTCTCCTTCAACCGATCGGAGCGGGAGGTGAGCAGCCCGAACGAGAAGAGCAGGAGTGCCGCCATGAAAATGAGGATATAGACGCCACGGCCCGGATCGGTGGCAAAGGCATGCACCGACGAGAGCACCCCGGAGCGGACCAGGAAAGTGCCGAGCAGGGAGAGGGCGAAGGTGGTGATGATCAGAAAGAGGTTCCAGGTGCGGAACATGCCGCGCCGTTCCTGGACCATCACCGAGTGCAGGAAGGCCAGACCGGTGAGCCAGGGCATGAACGAGGCGTTTTCCACCGGATCCCAGGCCCAGTAGCCGCCCCAGCCCAGTTCGTAATAGGCCCAGTAGGCGCCGAAGACGATGCCGATGGTGAGCATGGCCCAGGAGAAGAGGGACCAGCGGCGGGTGGCCAAGACCCATTCGGCATCCCCCTGGGCGGTGATCAGGGCGGCCATGGCAAAGGCGTAGGGCACCGAGAAACCCACATAGCCCAGATAGAGGAACGGCGGGTGGAAGACCATGCCCGGGTCCTGGAGGAGCGGGTTGAGATCCCGTCCGTCGAAGGGGGGATTCAGCAACCGTTCGAAGGGCGAGGAGAGGAACACCACCAGCAGCAGAAATCCGAGCAGCAACCCGCCGAGGATGGAGAGCACCCACGGCATGGAGATCGGATGGGTGGTCCAGTGGCGCCAGGCGGCGATGGCGACGAACAGCGACAGCAGCCAGGCCCAGAGCAGCAGCGATCCCTCGTGACCGCCCCACATGGCGGTGGCCAGATAGAAGACCGGGAGTTTCAGGGAGGCGTGTTCGGCGACGTATTTGACCGAGAAGTCGTGGTTGAGGAAGGAGAGGATCAACCCTGCCGAGGCCAGTGTCAGCAGCCCGCAGGCAAAGAAGGCGGCTTGGCGACCGACCCGGATCCAGACCACCCGTCCCCAGCGGATGCCGACCAGGGGTGCGACCAGCAGCACGCCGGCCAGGAGCAGGGCGAGCAGGGTGGAAAAATGGGCGATTTCGATCCACATGAGGCGGATTGACCTGTGTGAGAGTGTGTAAGATTTTGTTTTTGAATAATTCCAGCCGGATCCGTTACTTGAGCGACTTGAGCAGCGACTCTTTGGATTTGGCGATCCCCTGTTCGTTCATCTCCACCGGGACGTAATCCTCGCTGTGTTTGGCGAGGATGGTATCTGCCGGGAAATCCTGACCGTTTTTCCAGGTTCCTTCCACGACCACCCCTTGTCCTTCGCGAAACAGATCCGGCACGATCCCCTCGTAGCGGACCGGGATTTGTCCCTTGCCGTCGGTGACCAGGAAGCGGATCTTGAGCGTGCCGGCCTCACGGGTCAGGGTGCCGGCCTGCACCATGCCGCCGATGCGGATTTTTTTGCCATTCAGCTCCGATTGTTTGGCCAGGGCCTCGGTGGGGGTATGGAAATAGACCAGCGCGCCGGTGAACGAGGAGAGCACCAGCGCCCCGAGGGATCCGATGACCAGAATCACGCTCAGGATCATGAAAACCCGGCGATTGATGGGCATGCTCATGGGGACTCCTGGGAGAGGGAAGCGAGTTGCCGTTCCAGTTTTTTGTAGGAGGCGCGCCAGAGCAGGGTATAGCCACCGTAGACCAGAAGGGCCAACCCATACACGGCGGCCACATAGGGGGTATAATCAGTCATCGTGATGCATCCTCGCGGCTTCAAGGGCGTCGAGATGGCGGCGGGCCTCGATCTGGCGCGCCTTGACGGTCAGCATGTACAGACCCATCAGGATAAACGCCACCGACAGGATCAGCAATGGCGGCAGCAGGGGTCCGGCGATGTGGATGGCGGCGTTTTCGCCGGCGGCCAGGGAGGGGGGTTGGTGGAGGGTGCGCCACCAGACCACCGAATAGTGGATGATCGGCAGATCCACGGCCCCGACGATGGCCAGAACCGCAGTGGCCCGCGCCCCCTTGACCGGATCGTCCAGGGAGTGGCGCAGCACCATCAGCCCCTTGTAGAGGATCAGCAGCACCAGCATCGAGGTCAGGCGCGCATCCCAGGCCCACCAGGTCCCCCACATCGGTTTGCCCCAGATCGATCCCGAGGCCAGGGTGATGACGGTGAAGGCGGCGCCAACCGAGGCGGCGGCCTCGGCGAGGATGTCGGCCCCTTCGTATCGTTTCCACAGGTAGAGGATCGAGGCGATGGTGAGAAAGATGTAGCTCAACAGGGCCAGCTTGGCCGAGGGTACGTGGATGTAGAGAATGCGCACCGCGCCGCCCTGTTGGAAATCCGCCGGGGCCTGATAGACGTACCACAGGCCGACGGCGAGGGAAATCAGGGTCGCCAGTCCAACGAGGGGTTGGATTTTCTTGAGAATATTCATCGCACTTGAACTGATTACTCCTCCACCAGCCAACCGAAGGCCCAGGGGGTCATGGCCAGATAGACCCCATCGAAAATCACCAGCAGTTTCAGCCAGGGCGCCACCTGGCCATCCACGGTCAGAATGGCCGCCACCGCCTGCACGCCGCTGATCAGCAGTGGCGCGGTCAGGGGTAGCAAAAGCAGCGCCAGCAGCGTCTCCCGCGAGCGTGCGCCACGGGTCATGGCGGCCAGCAAGGTGCCCAGACCCGTCAATCCGAGGGTGCCCAGGGCCAGGATTCCCAGGATCGCCGGGATGTGTTGCCAGGCATCCACGTTGAAGAGGATCATGGTCAGGGGGAGTATCAGGAATTCCACCAGCAGGGTCAACAAAAGATTGCCGAGCCACTTGCCGAAAAAGATCACCCCACGCGGCACCGCAGCCAGCAGCAGCCCTTCGAAGGCGCCATCTTCCTCCTCGGCCTGGAACACCCGCCCGAGTCCCACCAGGGTGGTGAACAGCGACGTGGCCCAGAGCAGGCCGGGCAGCAGACGCAGGGCCTCCTGGCGATCCGGCTCGAAGGCGGCCTGGAACACCACCAGCACCGAGATGGCGAAAAAGAGCATGGAAGAGAGGGTCGCGCGACGGCGCAGATCTCCGGCCACATCTTTCCAGGCGATGCGGTAGATGGCCTTGATCATTCAGGCCACCTCCGGACGCGGGGTGTCGAGGGGGGTGAGCACACCCCGCGCCAGGTGGTGCGGACGATGCCGCAGCACCGCGACCCGCTCCGGGTCGTGGCTGGCCATGATCACCGCGCCGCCCTGGTTCAGGTAGTCGGCGAGGATGGCGTTGAGCCAGTTCACCCCCTGGGTGTCGAGGGCGGAATAGGGTTCGTCGAGCAGCAGCAGTCGCGGATCGGCCAGGAGCATGCGCGCCAGGGCCAGCCGTTTGCGCATGCCGGCGGAGAACCACTGCACCGGTTTGTCGGCGGCCTTGGCCAGTCCCACGGTGTCGAGCGCCTGGCGCAGGTGGGATTCCGAAACCGACAGACCACGCAGATCACTGAAAAAAAGCAGATTCTCCACCGAGGTCAGATGGCCGTACAGGTGGGTGTGATGGCCGACGAACAAAAGCCGCTCCCGTGCCTCCTGGCCGTGGTGACGCACATCCAGGCCGTTCAGGTGGTAGGATCCCTCGCGGATGGCGTGTCGGGTGGAGAGCAGCGAGAGCAGGGTGGATTTTCCCGAACCGTTGGCTCCGTACAGAACCACGCATTCGCCACGTCTGACCTCAAGTTCGATGCCCGCGAGCACCAGATGGCGGCCATAGCGATGGCGCACTCCGGTCAAGCGGGCAACAGGCTCGGTGGTCGCGTCCGTGACGGATGGGTTCATCCAGGTTCTTCTTCAAATGAGGTTGGTTGGGAGATCGGATCGGGTCGCCATGGCCGGCGCGGGTGCGCGGGCGTGGCGGTCCAGGGTGTAGACTTTAGCGGTTTGGCGGCGGATGTAAAAGAGAATTTCGCTTGCAAGGGGGAAAATGGACGGCGGGTCGCGCTATCGCAACTCATGGGGTGGATCGATGGGAGGCGGGCAGGCGGGGTCAGGGAGCGGGATGGTCCGCTCCCTGACCCGACGCACCCCCTGGTGCGGAGGGGATCACTGACCGGGATTCAGAACCACGGCCTTCACGCCGCCGATTTTGGCCTGGGCCATGTTGGCCGCCTGTTGGGCGCGCTGCTGGGTCTGGAACGGGCCCAGGCGCACCCGGTAGACGGTTTTGGCGCCGGCCTTGGGATTGGTGATGAAGGTGGGCATGCGTCTGCCCTCGAACATCAGGCTCGAGAGCTTGGCCACCAGGGCTTCGGCGTGCTCGGTGTCGTTGAAGGAGGCCACCTGCACCGTGAAGCCGTTTCCGGGCGCGGTGGCGTTTTTTTGCGGCTTGGCGTTCTCCTCTTCCACGTCGCTCTCCTCGGCTTGATCCCGAGGGGTCGGCCTGGCTTGCGCGGCGGCGTTCTTGGCATCGCCGGGCGTTTGGGTCGCTCCGCGGGCCGGCGGCGGGGGCGGCGCGGGTCGCGCGCCCGGCGTGGCCGCCATCTGCGGCATGGGAGGCGCCACATGACCGTCGGTGGGCGACGGAGCCTTGGCGGTGCTCAAACCCACATCCTTGGGCAGAGGCTTGGACTCCAGCCGCGCCGACTCCAGGGCCGAGGCCTCCTTGGAACCCCAGGGATCGCGCGGCTTGGAACCCTCCTTGGCGTTTGGATCCGGCGCGGTGAGATCCTGGGCGTCGATCTCGATGCGGGGCTCGGGTTTGGCGTCCCCCTTGCCGGCCTCGGTGTTGAAGACCGGCGCCGGCGCCACCTGGGTGAGCCAGGTCGATTTGTTGGCATCGCTGGCGCGATCCCCGACCTTCACCTTGGGTGGCGGCTGGGTCTCTTTCTCGGTGATCAGGTCACCGGGCGAGCGCACCATGTTGAAGATCACCACCAGCAGGATCAAGACGAGAATGATGCCGCCGGTCACCAGAAACAGAAACTGCTCACGATTGGGTGATGCTTTCATAAGAGCCTTTTGTCGATGTTTGGATGGGCCAAGCTCGAAAATTTTTCAGCGCCGCGCACACCGGAGGCCGGAAATCGGGCGCGTCCCGGATGTCATGTCGGGGCCATTCCCCGCCTCGCCAGCCGCGCCACATGCCGTGCGTTGGGCCCTGGGGTGGGGATCTTGGATTTAAATTGCAAGAAACGCGCCGTTGAGTTCGGGCCGTGTGCCGGCCTGTTTGGCGTCGTGGGGGAAAGGGGGATGAGTCAAAACTTTGGCAACTCCGTGGATCGTCCATTCAAGTGAAAGGGTGTTCCGCGTCCGCGCAAGAACCCCTCCCACCCTGTCACGGGCGCCTGCTCGCGAACCCGCCACGTTTGAGGCGGGCTACGACTCCAGAACCTCTTGCACCCGGTCGATCAGATCCGACGACAGACCGGTGATGGTCGGGTCGTTCTCGAAGTGGTTGCGGGTGATGAACTGAAACACCGCGTTGGTCTGTCCGGTCTTGGCCGCCAGGGCGGTGCAGACCACCAGCAGGGTCACGCCGCGGGAGATGTGTTCGTATTTGCTGCTGGCCGGATCCCCGAACAGCACCCGCGCCACCGGTCGGATGAACTTTTCGTGGTGACGGATCATCTCTCCGGCCACGGCGATCGAGGGGATGTCCACCAGCAGACAGGCCTCGGTGAGTATCGCGATGCTCGGTGACTTGAAGATCAGCCGTGTGTCGTAGTGATCGGCGATCTTGCGGTCGTAGGCGTTGATCAACCGGTTGTCGAGCACGAACCGCTCCATCTCCGCTTCGCCGATGCGGGTGCTCGGCACCGCTCGTTCCAACAAAGCGGGCTTGCCGGCCACGGGTGGCTTGCCCGCCGGCTGGGGATCCTCCTCGAGGGGGGGCGGTGGGTCGAAAGGGAGTTCCGGAAGGGGCGGCAGGGGATCGCCCGGTACGATCTCCGGCGCGCGGGCCTGTTTCGGGGGCTTCCAGGCGTGCGGCTTGATCTGGTTGAGTTCCAGATCCGCCAGCTCGAACAGGGCGGTCACCCGGGCATATTCGCGCTGCCTGGTCGGCGGACAGTGCTCGCGGGTCTGGAATCCCAGATGTTTGTTGATCTCCAGCCAGGCGTGCTGCAACACCGAGCGAATCTGCAACTCCACCAGAAAACCCCGAAAACGTCGGTATTCGATCAATTCCAGCCGGTTGTCGAGCAATCCCACCTGCAAATTGGTCGAGGTGTAGCCGAAGCGGTTCGGATCCACGGTGTGCGACCTGGGATGCTCGGGCGAGGTGAAGACGTTGAATTCGCGACGGATGATCTCCGAGATGACCTGCACCTCCTCCTCGAAATAGGTGATGATGCGGATTCCGGCGATGTCGGGCACGTCGCTCAAGGTGGCGTAGGGGCTCTTGGGATGGTTGAGTTTTTCGACCAGACTCTCCTTCTCCTTGATGCGACCGACGATCGAATGGATCTTCGGGCCATCGGGCACGATGAACTCCTTGATCAGCGTCAGGGTGCGCTCCAGGAAATCCTGGTAGTTTTTCTTCTGCTGATCGTATTGAATGAGGATCTTGTCGATCATCACCGTGTCGAGTGGCTTCATCGGGCAGCTCCAGGGCGTGGATTCCTCGTGGGGTACCTGGGCATTCTATCAGTCCAAACCCAGGGTTTTCAACTTGCGATGCAACGCCGAACGCTCCATGCCGATCACCTCGGCGGTGCGCGAGATGTTGCCGTTGTGACGCGCAAGCTGGGCTTTCAGGAAGATTCTTTCGAAGGCGATGCGGGCATCGCGCAGATTTTCGTTCTCCAGCAGCGTGTCCCAGGGGGTGGAGGTGGGGGTGGCGCCGGGTTTGAGATGGATGAACTCGGGCAGATCCTCCGGATCGATCACCGTGCCCGGTGCCATGATCAGCATGCGCTCCACCAGATTTTTCAGCTCGCGCACGTTGCCGGGCCAGTGGTAGTTTTTCAGGCAGTTGAACGCTGCGGGGGAGAAGGTGCGATGCTGGGGCAGGGTGACCTGATGGGTCTTGATGAAGAACTCCACCAAAGGCTTGATGTCCTCGAGGCGCTCCTTGAGGGGCGGAACCGCGATGGGGATGACGTTGAGCCGGTAGTAGAGATCGAGCCGGAAACGCCCCTGGTCGATCTCGTCTTGCAGATCCTTGTTGGTGGCCGCGATCACCCGCACATCCACCTGGATGGGGCGGCGTCCGCCGACCCGCTCGAAGCGTCGCTCCTGGAGGGCGCGCAGGATCTTGGCCTGGGTCTTCAACGACATGTCGCCGACCGAATCGAGAAACAGGGTGCCCCGATTGCTCTGTTCGAAGCGACCGGCCTGAATGATCTTCTGACCGTTTGGGGCGCTGCTCTCCTGGCCGAACAGCTCCACCTCGATGGACTCTTCCGGAATGGCCGCCGAGTTGACCGCGATGAACGGTCCCGCCGCGCGGTTGGAGAGGGCGTGCAGACGACGGGCGGCCACTTCCTTGCCGGTGCCGTTGTCGCCGGTGATCAACACCCACCCCTCGGTGGGGGCGACGCGCAACAGCTTCTCCTCGAGGGCGCGCATGGCCGGTGAGTCGCCGATCATCGGCGGAACGGTCTCCATCTGCGCCTTGAGGGCGCGATTCTCCCGCGCCAGGTCACGGGCGCGGATCGCCCGATCCAGCAACAACAACACCCGGTCCAGAGAAAGCGGCTTCTCCAGAAAGTCGTAGGCCCCCTCTTTGGTGGCCGAGACCGCGGTTTCGATGGTGCCGTGGCCGGACATCATGATCACCGGGATCTCCCCTTCGCCGGCGCGACCTTTTTCGCGCGCCTTGATGCGTCGCAGGGTTTCGATGCCGTCGATGCCGGTCATCCAGATATCCAGCAGGATCGCCGCCACCTCCTGTTGCTCCAGGATTGCCAGGGACTCCTCTCCGGAGGCGGCCTCGAGCACCGGATACTCTTCGTCCTCCAGGATGCCGCGCAGGCTGGTGCGGATCGGTTCCTCGTCGTCGATGATCAGGATGGTGCGGTTCATGGGGGTCAGGCCTGTTCGCGGGAGGGGACCACGGCGCCGGCGGAGGGCGCGGAGATGGCCTGGGTCAGCGGCAGATGGATCTCCACCAGCGCGCCGTCCCATTGGGATTGACGGATGCGGATGGTGCCGCCGTGATCTTCGATGATCTTTTTGACGATGGCCATGCCCAATCCGACTCCCGTGGCCTTGGTGGTGAAATAGGGTTCGAAGACGCGATCCCGATCCTTGGGCGGGATGCCGGAGCCGGAATCGGCGATCTGGATCCGCACCCCTTCGCCATTTTCCGTAACCTCGGTGCAAATGGCAAGATGGCGCGCTTCGTTTCGTTCGCGAATCGCCGCCATGGCGTTGGAGATCACGTTGGTGAAGACCTGTTTGAGCTGTCCCCGGTCGTGGGGGAAGAGGGAGAGGTCGGGCGCGAACTCGGTGGTGACCGAGAACTTTTCCAACTCGGCGCGATGCAGTTGCAACACCTCTCCGATGCCGGCATGCAGATCGTTCAGGGCCAGCTCCGGGCGCGGCAGCCGCGCGAAGGTGGAGAACTCGTTGACCAGCACCCGCAACTCCTCCACCTGGCTGATGATGGCGTTGGTCCCCTCGTCGAGCACCTGCCAATCCGGACACGATTCGGATTGATGTTTCATGTACTTGCGTCGCAACCGCTGTGCCCAGAGCTGGATCGGGGTGAGGGGATTCTTGATCTCGTGGGCGATGCGCCGCGCCACTTCGCTCCAGGCGTGGGAGCGTTGCGCCAGCAGGATGTCGGAGATGTCGTCGAAGGTGGCGATGAACCCCTGGCCCTCGCCGGAGCCATCCACCAGCGGGGTGATGCGTACCGTCAGGGTGTGGATGCGATCCGCGCCCTGGATCTGCATCTGGAACTGCATGGCCGATTCGGCGAGCGGGGGTTCCGCACCGTTGCTGGCGGCGCGGCGCGCGTCGCGACGCGCCAGGGGGGCCAGCATCGCATCCGGCAGCACCGCGCGATGGTGCTGGCCGATCACCCCCTGGCTGTCCAGACCCAGCAACACGCCGGCGGCTGGGTTCATGAGGGTGATCTCGCCGCCACGGTTGACGCTGATCACGCCGGCGGAGATGTGCTGCACGATCGCGGCCATGAACCGTCGCCGCTCCTCGAGCAGGGCGTTGGTGGCCTGAAGCTCTTCGTGGTTCTCTTGCAGCTTGCGGGTCATGGCGTTGAAGGCGGCCATGAGGGTGGCCAACTCGTCGTCGCCGGTCACCGAGAGGGTCACGGAGAGGTCGCCGATGGCCACCTTGCGGGCCCCGACGATCAGTTCGGCGATCGGATCGGTGAGGTCGTCGGCGATGCGGAATCCCGACCAGATCGCGGCCAGAAGCAACAGCAGGGCGATCAGGGCCAGGGTGACCGTGTGGTTGGCCTTGAGCAGCCCGTGGGAGGCGCGCAGATTCTTGTAATCGACGTAGACCGCCTCGATGTTTTCCAACTGGCCGAGGATCTGCCGGTCGATCCAGTGGCCGGTGGCGAGCACATAGTTGTCATCGAGGGCCACGAAGGCGCGCACCCGGTCGCCGGCGTCGCTGGTGACCACCAGGGCGCGCGATTCGCCCTCCACCAGGGCATCGAGATCGGGCAGGGGGTCGAACGGCAATCCCCCCGCCTTGGCGATGCTGGTGCCGTCCGGGCGCAGGATGATCACCTCGTCCAGGCCGCGGGCGTTGCGTTCCACCTCCAGAATGGCCGCGACCGCCTCGTTGTCCTCCAGGGCGAGGGCCGAGGCCACCGCTCGGTTGCGCACGATCCCTTCGGCATCGTGCCGGACGTTGCGCTGGCTCTCCCGGTAATAGGCGCGCGACACGCCGAGCGCGGTGTCCATGGCGCGGGCGATGCGGTCGGAAAACCACGAGTCCACCCCGCGGTTGAGAAAGTTGACCGACAGGATGGCGATGATCAGGGTGGGCAGCAGCGACAGGGCCACGAACATCATCGCCATGCGGGTGCGCAGCATCGAGCCGGTGCGGCGCTGGCGCCGGTCGAGCCAGAGCCGGAACACATGGCGCAGCACCAGGAAGCCCAGTGCCAGGGCCAGGAACAGGTTGACGTAGAGCAGGATCAGAAAGGCCACGCCGTAATCGCCACTGGTCACCGCCGCCGCGCCGCGCAACCCCTGGGCGGTCAGGAAGGTGATGATCGCCACCACCAGGGGCACCAGGAGCAGGTAGATGTGCCGAATGGGAAAGGTGAACCGTTTCATGGCAGTTCCGACTCGTGGAAGAAGTCCATGGGTTGATGCCAGGTGAGCCAGCGGTCGAGAAAGCGGAACAGGCGCGACATCCCCTCGTGGGTGATGGAAATGCGGGTTTGCAGCATGTAGTCGGTATCCGGCAGGGGTTTGAAACGCGGGTGGAGCAGCAGGAAGCGCGGATTGCCGATGAATTGCAGGGCTTCGCTTTCGTCGGTGGTGTAGTGGACCAGCCGTTGTTGGTTTTCTTGAAGCTGGTAGCGCTCGGTGATCAGGCGCATGCGGACATGGCGCAGGATCTGTTTATCCAAAACATGGGCATTCGGCAGCCACGGGTGCTTGCGGATAAGGCGGAAGCGGTAGGTGGCGAGCAGGGGTTCGCCTTGTTGGAGGTTTTCGCCGAGGCGTTCGAGGAGCGCGGGGTCGAGGGTGACCCGTGCCAGGAGTTTTTCGCCCTGAAAAAAGGCTTCGGCCTGTTGGATGACCGGCGTGGAGGTGTCGGAGTGTGGTTTTTCGCAGCCAGCGATCATCAGCGTCCAAAAGAGGACGCTTAAGATCGCCGGGCGGATGGAGGGCGGCAAGGGGCCCGAGAACGGGTTACATGGAGAAGGCGACGGCGGGTTGGAGCACGCGCGGCACCGCATTGGAAACGAGTTCCTGGAGAGGGGGGGCATGTTCAGCGGACTCCACCAACTCCCACGCATCGGTGCGCGCCAGGAGTTTGCGCAGCAGGAGGTTGTTCATGGCGTGACCGGAGCGGACCCCCTTGAAATGGCCCAGGATTGGACGACCCAACAGGTAGAGGTCGCCGATGGCATCGATGATCTTGTGGCGCACGAACTCTTTTTCGTAGCGCAGGCCCCCTTCGTTGAGGATGCGGAAGTCACCGATGACGATGGCGTTGTCCAGGGAACCGCCGCGTGCCAGACCATTGGCGCGCAGGGTTTCGAGATCCTTGAGGAAACCGAAGGTGCGGGCGCGGCTGATATCCTTGATGAAGGTGGTTTCGGTGATGTCGATCTCCACGCCCTGCTCTTCGAGGAGGGGGTGATCGAAATCGATGTGGAAGCTGAGGCGGAAGTGATCGCAGGGATGGAACGAGGCCCGTTTGTTCTCGTGGGTGACGGAGATGGATTTCTTGATGCGCAGCCATTTTTTTGGCAGGCGCTGTTCGACGATGCCGGCGCACTGGATCAAGAAGACGAACGGGGCGGCGCTGCCGTCCATGATCGGGACTTCCGGGCTGTCGAGATCGACATAGGCGTTATCGACGCCCAGGCCAGCGAAGGCGGCGAGGAGGTGTTCGACCGTGGAGACGCGCACGCCATCGGCATTGGCGATGGTGGAGCAGAGTCGGGTATCGACGACGTTCTCGACGCGGGCCGGGATCAGGGCGTTGCCCTGGTCGATGCGCTGAAAGACGATGCCGGTGTTTTCCGGTGCGGGTCGCAGCGACAGGTAGACCTTGTTGCCGCCATGCAGTCCGATCCCGGTGCAACGGATGGTATTCTTGAGGGTGCGTTGAAAAAGCATGTCTTTAGGTTCCGTTTCAATTTGATTCCGTTGTTGGGACCCATCTCTTTCACGGGCATCCGTGGGACGCTGCGATCGGGCGGCAAACTGGCATGATGGGGGGGAGAATCCCCTCACCCCCCGTACCGTGGGCATCCCTGCGGGAGTTTCACGGTAACGGCTGTCAAAATTTTGCTGCCTGTCTTGTCGTGCGTCTCCCATAGTGTCAGACTATGGCTAATTAAAGCAACTCTAATGCCAACACGCCAACGGAAACTAAACATCCATGAATCAAAAATTCCACTATAGCCGAATATTTTTCCAGGGAGAAGGAAAAAATCTGACAAGGGAGAAGGGGGATTGGTTGGGCTCATGATGGGAAATTCAGGTCAGCGAGATCGATTGGTTGACTTTTTTCGCTTATCGAGTCGTCAAGTCAACCGGATGTCGTTGGGGTGACGATGGGAGGTTCTCGTGTTCCGGAGTGACCATTCAGGCCCCCTGCAACGTGTATGACGGGGGGAGAACCGTTGCACCCCGTACCATGGGATCTCCCTTCGGGCGTTCCACGGTACCTTGCATGATTGGGCCTGGATGGTTGCGTTCCGGAAGCGTTCGGATCGTCCCGCAAAAACCAAGACGCCCCCGGATCTCCGGAGGCGTCTTGGTGTGCAGTGCGCAGACTGTCGAGAACAATCAATCCATCTGCCGGCGCAGGAAGGTGGGGATGTCCAGGGCATCCTCGTTGTTGGTCTGCTCCAGGCTGTTGAAATCATCCAGGGTGCGCATCGGACGACGCAGGGCGCGGACGTTGCTCTTCTTGGGGTCCACACCCTCCAGGGCGGCGATCTCCTTGGCCGTCACCGGGGTCCGGCTGGAGGTCGCGCCACGCAGCGCGGCGGGTTGCTTGGCGGTGGGCTGGGTCTTGTTGGTGATGCTCTCCTTGCTCGGGAAGGCCACCTGCTCGGCCTCGCCGATGCCGGTCGCGACAACCGTGACGCGCACCGAATCCTCCATCGACTCGTCGAGCACCGCGCCCACCACGATGATGGCGTCGTCATGCACCATGTCCTTGACCACCGTGACCGCCTCATCCACCTCTTGCAGGGCCAGGTTGTAGCCGCCGGTGATGTTGATGAGCACGCCACGCGCGCCGTGGATGGAAATTTCGTCGAGGAGCGGGCTGGAGATGGCCTGGGTGGCCGCGTCGAGCGCGCGGGTGTCGCCGGTGGCCTCGCCCGCGCCCATCATGGCATGCCCCATTTCGTCCATCACGGTGCGCACGTCGGCGAAGTCCACGTTGACCAGACCGGTGATGGTGATCAGATCGGTGATGCCGCGCACCGCCTGCAACAGCACGTCGTCGGCCTTGCGGAACGCCTCGAGGATGGTGGTGTTCTTGCCGACGATGGAAAGCAGTTTCTGGTTGGGGATGGTGATCACCGTGTCAACGTGATCGCGCAGCTCCTTCAACCCCTCCTCGGCATATTGCAGACGCCGGCGCCCCTCGAATCCGAACGGCTTGGTGACCACGGCGACCGTCAGGATACCCAATTCCTTGGCGATCTGGGCGATCACCGGCGCGGCACCGGTTCCCGTGCCACCACCCATGCCGGCGGTGATGAACACCATGTCCGCGCCATGCATCGCCTCCTTGATGCTTTCACGGCTCTCTTCGGCGGAACGCATCCCCACCTCGGGTTTGGCCCCCGCACCCAGCCCTCGGGTGATGTTGGTGCCGATCTGGAGGCGGGTCGGGGCCAGATTGCGGGCCAGGGCCTGGGCATCGGTGTTGGCCACGATGAATTCCACCCCTTCGAGCTGGGCCTGGATCATGTTGTTGATGGCATTGCCACCACCACCGCCCACGCCGATGACCTTGATGCGCTGCAACGGCTCTGAAGACGTCTCGAATTCGATGGCCATGAATGAAGATCCTCTTTGCAAAAAAGAAACGCCCTGATAAACCCGCATGTTTCGGGGAGATCACGCTCTCCCGCCCGGGGACGCCCCGATGGGCGCTCCCCAAATTTCATGGGGGATGGGGAAGGGTCCCTCACCCCGACCATGGACCTCCCTGACGGGAGTTCCATGGGGACAACTCAAAACAGACCGCCGAACCAATCCTTCATGCGCTGGAACACGTTCTTGATGGGCAGTCCACCCGGCTCGGGTTGCATGCGCCGCCCCATCTCCCGTTCGTTGCGGCTGGCGAACTGCACCAGTCCCACCGCCGTGGCGTAGACCGGGGAGGATACCACGTCGGTCAGGCCACCCACCCCCTGCGGCATGCCGCGTCGCACCGGCTTGTTGAACACCTCCTCGGCCAGGTCCACCATGCCTTCGGTGATCGACGAGCCCCCGGTGAGCACCACGCCGGCGGCGATGTGCTCTTCGTAGCCGGAGCGGGCGATCTCGCGGTTGACCAGGGTGAACAGCTCCTCGACGCGCGGTTCGATGATCTCGGCCAGGATGTGGCGGGTGAGGGAACGGGCCTTGCGGTCGCCGATGCTCGGGACTTCGATGGTTTCGTCCGGAGAGACCAGGGAGGCCAGGGCGCAGCCGTACTTGCGCTTGAGCTGCTCGGCCTCGCGGGTCGGGGTGCGCAGTCCCACGGCGATGTCGTTGGTCAGATGGTCGCCGCCGATGGCCAGAACCGCGGTGTGCTTGATGTGTCCCTCGCAGAAGATGGCGATGTCCGTGGTGCCGCCGCCGATGTCCAGCAGACAGACCCCCAGCTCCTTTTCGTCCGCGGTGAGCACCGCTTCGGAGGAGGCGAGTTGCTCGAGGATGATGTCGCCCACGTCCAGGCCGCAGCGGTTGACGCACTTGACGATGTTTTGCGCCGAGGCCACCGCGCCGGTGACGATGTGGACCCGCGCCTCGAGGCGCACCCCGTGCATGCCGAGGGGTTCCTTGATGCCGTCCTGTCCGTCGAGAATGTACTCCTGGGGAATGACATGCAGAATCTCGCGATCCATGGGGATGCTCTGGGCGCGGGCCGCGTCGAGAACGCGCACGATGTCGCTCTGGGTGACCTCCCCCTCGCGGGTGGCTACCACCCCGTTCGAGTTGCCGCTCTTGATGTGTCCACCCGCGATGCCGGCGAAGACCATGTTGATCTCCACCCCGGCCATCATTTCCGCCTCCTCGATGGCCATGCGGATGCTTTCCACCGTGGAGTCGATGTCGATGACCACGCCCTTGCGCAGACCGCGTGACGGATGGGTGCCGATGCCGATGATATCCAGACGTCCGTCGGGTTGTACGTCGGCGACCACGCAGCAGATTTTGGTGGTCCCGATGTCCAGGCCGACGATCAGGTTTTGGTCCTGTTTGGGCATGCTCAACCCGAAATCTTGTGTTGATCCGTGCCCCGGAGGGCGCCTGACGCGCTGAGCGCAGTGTTTGTGGCCACGATACGAGCGATTACCTCGCGTCTTTTGCCGGGCGGTCGCTCGAACCGTTCGGATGATCAGGTGGTCGGAGCGCGTTTGAGATCGCTTTTATCGGGACGTGGTGGTTCCGGGACCGGTTCTGGCCGGATGGCGACCCGATTGGCGATGCGCAGCTCAACTTGGCGTATACGCAGATCCAATATCTTGTAACGTTTCTGTAACCTATGCAAGAGGCTAAGTTCCTGTTCCGCACGATTCGATAATAATAGCTTGACCCCCTTGCGCGTGTACAGGGTCCATCCGTCACCCGGAGTGCCGACCGCTTCGGAGATCTGGTCTTTGATCCATGCCTGCTTATCAAGCAGATTCAACAGTTTTACCGTTTGTTCCGCCTGGTGCGAGCCGGGCAGGGGGGTGATCACCGGCAGCAACAGGGGATCCCCTTTCTCAAACGTTTTGATCGGCATCCCGTACTCGTCGAGCACCATCAGCCGTTCCCCCTGGCGACTCAAGCCAACCGCGCTCTTTTCGGAGAGGGTGACCGTCAGGGTGGACGGAAAGATCCGTTTCACCCGCACCGAGTGGATCCATGGCAACATCTGCAAGCGGGTGCGGATCGTCTCCGGATCGATGGCGAGCAGGTTGGTGCCCTTGGGGGTTTCCATGGCCCCGATCGCCACCTGATTCGGAATGTTCACCAATCCACGGATGTGGATCGTCTCGAGCGGGAACCAGTTCGAGCGCTTGAGCAGCTCCCAACTCTGTCGTCCCGCGAAGATCACCAGGATCAGGAGCAGGAGGCTCAGGAAGAAGCGCGGCATCGTTCCAATCCGGCGCCCGCCAGAATCCGTTCCGCCAGTTCCTCGAAGGAGATGCCGATCGCCGCCGCCGCCTTGGGGGCCAGACTGGTGGCGGTCATCCCTGGCAGGGTGTTGATCTCCAGCACCCAGGGGGTGCCATCGCCATCCACCATCAGGTCCACCCGGTAGAGTCCGCGACAACCCGCCACCCGACCCGCCTCCAGACCGATGCGCGTGGCGCGCTCCAGGGTCGCCGGATCCACGCTCTCCGGTGGGATCAGATAGCGGGTCTCCCCCGAGGCGTACTTGGCGTTGTAGTCGAAGAATCCCGCCGCCGGACGGATTTCGATCAGAGGCAGGGGACGGTCGTCGAGAACCGCCAGGGTCAACTCGGGTCCGATGATCTCCTCTTCCACCAGGATGCGGGTTTTGCCGCTCCCGGAGGCCCGCACCGCGATCCGCAGCGCCTCCTTCAAACCCTCCCGATCGTCCACGCGGCTGATGCCGACGCTCGAGCCGGTGGCCATGGGTTTGACGAAGCAGGGCGGATTGAGGGCCAGATCCGGCAAGGAGGCCAGACTCTCCTCGCCATCGACCACCACCTCTTCCCAGGCCGGGGTGGGCAGACCCGCATCCCGGAACAGCCGTTTGCTGGCGATTTTGTTCATGCACAGGGCCGAGGGACCCACGAACGAGCCGGTATAGGGGATGCCGAGGGTTTCGAGCAGCCCCTGGATCGCGCCATCCTCGCCCCCTTCGCCATGCAGGGCCAGCACCGCCGCGGCGACGCGGTTCTTCAACAGCGCTTCGGGCAGTTCCCGACCGTTGGCCGGGTCGATGGAGATGGGATTCCAGCCGCGTTTCTCCAGGGCGCCCATCAGGGCCGCGCCGCTGCGCAGGCTCACCGCCCGCTCCGGGGAGGCGCCTCCCATCAACACCGCGATCCGTTGTCCCTCGGTCAGGGCGCGCTTGAGTTGCTCCAGCATGGCGTCACGCTCACTCCCATCCGACGAATTGGACTTCCGGCTCCAACAGGATGCCGGCGTGTTCGGCCACGCGCTCCCGTGCCCGATCGATCAGTTCGCGCATCTGTTTGGCTGTGGCCTGGCCCAGATTGATGAAAAAATTGCAATGCTTTTCCGACACCTGCGCATCTCCGACGCGCAGGCCGCGCAGGCCGGCCCGGTCCAGAAGTTCCCAGGCCTTGGGGCCGGCGGGCGGATTCTTGAACACGCTCCCCGCGCTTGGCCAGGCCAGAGGTTGAGATCGTCTCCGGTGCGCATTGAACGCGCGCATCCGCTCCCGCACCCGTGCCGGATCGTCGGGCCGGAAACGAAACCGGGCCCCGGTGAAGATCCACGCCGCGTCGATGCCGCAGTGCCGATATCCCATTCCCAACGCCGATTCGGGCAGAATATGGAGCCGGCCCGCGGGATCGACCAGATCGGCCTCCACGAGCAGATCCCGGATCTCCCCGCCGTGGGCCCCGGCGTTCATGCGCAACGCACCCCCCACGCTGCCCGGTATGCCGGCCAGAAACTCCGCGCCCGTCAACCCCCGTCGCCTGGCGAAGTGGGCCAACGCCTGGGTGGTGGCTCCGGCATCGGCATGCACCAGGGTTTCCGAATCGGCGTTCAAGGATTCGGTAATAGTATAAATCCGATTCATGGCCTGGGTCAAATCCATAACTGCACCTGGGACACCTTTATCGGAAATTAACAGATTGCTCCCCCCGCCCAGGATCACCCGCGGCAGATGGTCCGGCCAGTTGGCGAGCAGTCCGGCGATCTCCACGGCATCAACCGGGGTGATCAGCCAGCGGGCCGGGCCGCCGATCCGCCAGGTGGTGCGCGGCCCGAGGGGCACGTCGCGGCGCACCGGGAGGGTGAGCGCGCAGGGGGCGAACGGGTCCATGCCCATGCCGTCGGTCACGAGGCCGCGAAATCGCGTGCCCGGTGGGAGATGCTGCCCGCGCCCAGAAACAGGGTGACATCACCGGGTTTGAGCAGGGATTCGAGCGCCTCGCGCCAGTTCTCGCCGCCCGGCAGGGGTTGGGCCTCCACGCTGCACTTGTCGCGGATGCCGCGCACCAGCGGGGTCTGTCCTCCCTTGTCCAGGGGACCGGGGATCGGAGCCTCCCCCGCCGGGTAGATGCGATCCACCAGCACCAGGTCGGCATCCTCGAAACAGGTGAGGAACTCCGGGAACAGATCCTGCACCCGGCTGTAGCGGTGCGGCTGGAAGATGGCCACGATACGGCGCGTGCCGTAGGCTTCGCGGGCCGCGGCCAGGGTGGCGCGGATCTCCGAGGGGTGGTGGGCGTAGTCGTCGATGATCACCCGGTCCGGGCTCTCCTTGAGGATGTCGAAGCGGCGCCGCACCCCCTTGTAGCGATCCAGTCCGCGGACGATCGCCTCCCAGGGGATCTCCAGTTCCAGGGCCACGGCCACGGCGGCCAGGGCGTTTTGCACATTGTGATGACCCGGCACCGGCAGGGCCAGTTCGCCCAGGGAGCGGGATGCCCCCTCGCCGTCCGGATCCTTCAGCAGCACCTCGAAGCGGGTGCGTCCCCCCTCGCGACGGAGGTTGACCGCGCGCAGATCCGCGCCGTCGGTCAGGCCGTAGGTGATCAGACGCTTCTCCTCCAGCCGTCCCGCCAGCGCCGCCACCTGGGGATGGTCGAAACAGAGCACGCCAAGACCGTAAAAGGGGATTTTTTCGACAAAATTGAAATAAGCCTGCCGAACCGCGTCGAAGCTCTTGTAGAACTCCATGTGCTCCGGGTCCATGTTGGTGACCACCGCGATGGTGGGAAAGAGCTTCAGGAAGGTGCCATCGCTCTCGTCGGCCTCGGTGACCAGAAACTCGCCGGTGCCCAGACGGGCATTGCTGCCGAACGCCTTCACCACCCCGCCGTTGACCACCGTGGGATCCATCCCGGCCTCGCCGAGCAGGGTCGCGGTCATCGAGGTGGTGGTGGTTTTGCCGTGGGTGCCGGCTATGGCGATGCCGTATTTCATGCGCATCAGTTCGGCGAGGATCTCGGCGCGCCGAGCCACGGGAATGCGCAGCCGTTTGGCCTCGAGGATCTCCGGATTTTCGGTGGTGATCGCCGAGGAGCGTACCACCACGTCCGCCGAGCGGACCTGTTCGGCGGTGTGTCCCACGCGGATGTCGGCGCCCAGATTCTTCAGGCGCAGCACCGAGGCGTTTTCGGCCATGTCCGAGCCCGACACCTGATAGCCCAGATTGAGCAGCACCTCGGCGATACCGCTCATGCCGATGCCGCCGATACCCACGAAATGGAGTTTGCGGATTTTGTCGTACATCGATCAACCGTTTCCCTGGCGCGCCAGAAGTTGGAGAATTTCGTCCATCATGTCCGCTGCGGCCCGTGGACGGGCCAGCGTGCGCGCCCGTCTCCCGGCCCGTTCCAGCGCAGCCGGATCGCCCAGCTTGTCGGCCAGAAACGCGGTCAGCCAGGATACGTTAAAGTCTTTTTGGCTCTGGGTCCAGGCTCCGCCGGCATCGGTGAGCGGTTTGGCGTTGGCGGTCTGGTGGTCGTCGGCGGCAAAGGGGTAGGGGACCAGCAGCGACGGTCGTCCGGTGGCGGCCAGCTCCGCCACCGACGAGGCGCCGGCGCGGCTGATCACCAGATGGGCCTGGCGATAGGCGCTGGTCATCTCCGTGAAGAAGGGGGCGACCTCCGCTTCGATGCCGGCGGTTCGGTAGGCGGCGCGCACCTCCTCCAGATCCTCGGGTCGCGCCTGCTGGCGCACCTGAAGGGAAAATCCCTGCCGGTGGAGCCGGTTCAACGCCTCGGGCACGACTTCGGTGAAGATCCGCGCCCCCTGACTGCCGCCAAAAATCAGGATTCGCCAGGGTTCGCCCGGTGCCGGCGGGGTCAGGGGCGGCACGTCGCGAACCAGGCTTTCGCGCACCGGATTGCCGGTCTCCACCGCCTGTCCGGCGGGGAAATATCCGGTGGCCTGGGCAAAGCCGGTCAGGATCCGGTCCGCGAACCGGCCCAGACGGCGGTTGGTGAGGCCGGGGATGGCGTTCTGGTCGTGGAGCAGGGTGGGGATGCCGGCCAGTCGGGCGGCGATCACCGCCGGGGCCGAGGCGTAGCCCCCCATGCCGAGCACGGCGTGGGGCTGGAACTCCCGCAGCACCCGCCGCGCGGACAGGATCGCGCCGGGGATGCCCAGCAGGGTGCGTGCCCGAGCCAGAGGGCCGCGCCCCTTGAGTTTGCCAACCCGCAAGGTGACCAGTTTTTTGCCGTGCCGGGGAATCAGGCCGCACTCCATCCCCCCCTCGGCGCCGACGAACAGGGTCTCGCCACCGCCGGCCTCCCAGAGATCGGCGACCGCCAGGGCGGGAAAGAGGTGTCCGCCGGTGCCGCCTCCGGCCAGGAGCAGTTTTTTATCCATTGCGTTGCTCACGACGTTCGATCCTCATTCCCGGACCGGTCACCCCGAAGGTCCATCCCGGCTGGTGGCGCCACCCCGGCTCTGGGCCGGAAGCGTGCGCGAAAAGGCCAGCAACAGCCCGATGCTCGACAGGGTGATCACCATCGACGAGCCGCCGTAACTCACCAGAGGCAGGGTCAACCCCTTGGGCGGCAGCAACCCCATCACCACCGCCATGTTGGCGATCGCCTGGGAGGCGATCAGGGTGGTCAGACCCGCGCTGCTCAGACGCACGAAGAGGTCATCGCTCATCCGGGCGATCAACATGGCGCGCCACACCAGCAGGGCGAACAGCGCGATGATGGCCAGAATCCAGATCAGCCCCAGCTCCTCGCCGATCACCGCGAAGATGAAATCGGTGTGGGCCTCGGGCAGGTAGAACTGTTTCTGTTGTCCCTCGCCCAGTCCCGCGCCCATCACCCCGCCGCTCCCGAAGGAGATCAGGGATTGCGCCAGTTGGAAATCGCTGTTCAAGGGGTCGTCCCAGGGATCGAGGAACGAGGTGACGCGCCGGAACCGGTAGGGTGCCATGATCACCCCGGCGGCGGCCAGGGGAATGGCGGCTCCGGCCACGGCGGTGATCCAGGAGAGGGGCATGCCGGCGATGAAGATCACGGTCATGACCACCATGCCGCAGATCAGGGTGGCTCCGAAGTCGGGTTCGGCCATCAGCAGCACCGCGCCCAGGCCGAAGAGTCCCAGCAGAGGCAGAAGCCCCTCCTTGAAATAGCGCACCCGTTGCGGCTCCAGGGCCAGCAGGTGGGAGACGTAGAGGATCAGCGCCACCTTGAACGGTTCCGAGGGTTGCAGGGTGAAGAGGCGCAGATTGATCCAGCGTCGTGCCCCGCCCCCCTCCATGCCGATGCCGGGCACGAAGACCAGCACCAGCAGGAAGATCAGCACCCAGAAGGCGGTGCGACTCAGGGCGCGGATGGTGGCGATCGGCAGACGGCTCAACCAGGCCATGGCGGCCAGTCCGGCCAGGGCGAACACCGCGTTGCGCAGCGCGTAGTGGGTGGAGTCGTCGTATTTTTTCAGGGCGATGGGGGTCGAGGCGGAATAGACCATCACCAGACCCACCAGCAGCAGCACGAAGGCGGTTCCGGCCAGCCACAGGTCGATGTGGCCGAGTCCCTTGTTCTCTTCGGCGTATTTTTCGCGCCACGGGGTGGAGGGTTTAGACGAGCTCATGGACAGCCTCGCGGAATTGATCGCCGCGATCCTCGAAGTTCTTGAACATGTCGAAGGAGGCGCAGGCCGGGGAGAGCAGCACCGCCTGGCCGGAACGGGCCAGTTTTCTGGCAAGGCGCACCGCGTCGGTCATGCTGGCGGCGCGGTGCGGGGTGGGACCATCGGCGAGGGCGCGGGCCAGGTCGTTGGCCGCCTCGCCGATCAGGATCGCCTCCGCGACCACCCGCCGGGCCACCGGCGCCAGGGCGGCGAAGTCTCCCTTCTTGTCGCGACCGCCGGCGATCAGGACCACCCCGCCGCCCGCCGCCACGGAAGGGAACGATTGCAGGGACATCAGGGTGGCCCCGACGTTGGTCCCCTTGGAGTCGTTGTAGTAGTCCACCCCGTCGAGGGTGCGCACCAGCTCCATGCGGTGGGTGAGTCCGGGAAAGCTCTTCAAGACCGCGACGATCGCCTCGGGCGCGACTCCGAGCGCCAGGGCGGCGGCGGTGGCGGCGGCGGCATTGGCCTGGTTGTGGACCCCCCGGATGCGGATCGCCGCAAGCTCCACGAGGGGGACGGGCGCGGTCCCGCGTCCGTCGATCAGCCACCCCTCGGAGGCGCACACCCCGCCGGGAACCAGCCGCTCCACGGAAAAGGGGATGACTGCAAGCCCCATGGCGCGGGCGCGAGCCAGATCCGCGCCCAGATTCGGATCGTCGGCGTTGATCACCAGCCGGTCGCCGGGCCTGCCGTTGGCGAAGATGCGGCTTTTGGCCGCGCCGTAGGCGGCCAGATCCGGATAGCGATCCAGATGGTCCGGGGTGAGATTGAGATGGACCGCCACCTCGGCGTGGAAGGCAGCGATGCTTTCGAGCTGGAACGAGGAGAGTTCCAGCACGTAGGCATCCATGGAGTCCTCCCAGAGGGAGAGGGCCGGCATGCCGAGGTTGCCGCCCACGGCGGTGGCGATCCCCTGCTGTTGCAGCATCAGGCCGATCAGGGTGGTGACGGTGGATTTGCCGTTGGAGCCGGTGATGGCCAGGAAACGGGCCTGTGGGCGTTGGGCGCGGACGTGGGCGTGGAGCCACTCCACGTCGTTGATGACCGGGATTCCGGCGGCGATCAGGGTTTGCATCTCCGGCAGCGCGCGGGGCACGCCGGGGGAGAGGAGCAGGGTGGTGCAGGTCGAGAGGCTCTCCACCGGGGGCGTGGCCCCGCTCAGGGGGGTGACGCCGGGCAGATCGGCGAGTGGGGCGAGGGTGGCCGGATTGACATCCCAGGCGACCACCGGCGTGCCGCGGGCGGCCAGAAACCGGACCGCCGCGATTCCGGAGCGGCCCAGGCCGATGACGCCGACGGGTGGGGTGGGGTGGTTCATCAGCGGATCTTCAAGGTGGAGAGGCCGATCAGGGCCAGGATGATGGAGACGATCCAGAAACGCACGATGATCTTGGGTTCCGCCCACCCCTTGAGTTCGAAGTGGTGATGGATCGGAGCCATGCGAAACACCCGTTTGCCCACCAGCTTGAAGGAGAGGACCTGGATGATCACCGAGAAGGTTTCGAGCACGAAGATTCCGCCGATCACCGCCAGGACGATCTCGTGACGGGTGGCCATGGCGATGGTGCCCAGGGCGGCCCCCAGGGAGAGGGAGCCCACATCGCCCATGAACACCTGGGCCGGATAGGTGTTGAACCACAAGAAGCCCAGGGCCGCGCCCACCAGCGCGCCGCAGAAAATGGTCAGTTCGCCGGCTCCGGGAATGTAGGAGATGCCGAGATAATTGGCGAATTTGGCGTGTCCGGTCAGATAGGTGATGAACATGAAGCTGGCGGCGGTGAGAATGGTCGGTCCGATGGCCAGGCCGTCGAGGCCGTCGGTGAGGTTGACGGCGTTGCTCGAGCCGACGATCACCAGGATGGCGAAGGGAAGGAAGAACCAGGCCAGATCGAGGTTCAGCTCCTTGAAGAACGGAACCGACAGGGCGCCGAAGACGCCTGGCGAAGAGAGCTTGAGATAGAGCGCCACGCCGATGGCGAGCATGGATTGCAACAGAAATCGCACCGAGGCCGGTGCCCCCTTGGTGTTGCGTTTGGTCACCTTGTTGTAGTCGTCCCAGAAGCCGATGGCCCCGAAGCCGAGGGTGGTCAGCAGCACCATGTGGATGAACGGGTTGGCCAGATTGGCCCACAACAGGGTGGAGACCGTGATGGCCAACAGCATCAGCGCGCCGCCCATGGTGGGGGTGCCGCCCTTTTCCAACAGATGGCGTTGGGGACCGTCGGTGCGGATCGGTTGTCCGTTGGTTTGCAGCCGGCCCAGGGCCCGGATCATCCAGGGACCGACGATGAAGGAGAGGATCAGGGCGGTCAAGATCGCGCCGATGGTCCGGAAGGTGATGTATTTGAAGAGGTTGAGGACCGTCCAATGGCCGCTCAACGGGTAGAGCAGGTTATACAGCATGGTTCATCAGATCCTTGACAAGTCGCTCCATGCGCATCCCCCGCGATCCCTTGACCAGGATCACGTCGTCACGCCGGAGCTGTGTAGAGAGGTTTTCCAACCAGTTGGACGGATCGTCCCGGTGCCGGGCATCGATTCCCGGCAGATCGCGTTGCAGCGTTTCGTGCAGCGCACGCATCTGGGGTCCGGCGGTCAGAACCAGATCGATGCGATTTCTGGCGATGTCGCGGGCCAGGGCGGCGTGCAGCGACGGACTCTCCGCGCCCAACTCCAGCATGTCGCCGAGGATGGCCACCCGGCGCCGGGCCGGATGGCTGCCCAGGGAGGCGATGGCTGCCGCCATGGAGCCGGGATTGGCGTTGTAGGTGTCGTCGAGGATGGTCCGTCCTTCGGGTCCGGCGAGAACCGCCCCGCGTCCGGGCAGGGGTTGGAACGCCGTGAGCGCCGCGCCGATCGCCTCGGGGGAGGCGCCGGCCAGCCGGGCGACGCCGGCGGCGGCCAGGGTGTTGACCACCCGGTGCGGGGCGCACACTCCCAGATCCACCGTCGCGCGGGTTCCATCCGGCCAGAGGATCGTGCCGCGTCGCGCGTCGTCGCCCGGGGTCCGGGTCGGATCATCTTCCCAGCGGATGTCGGCGTCGGGTGTGGGTCCGAAGCTGATCCGCCGACAGCGGGTCGCGGCCTGCTCCAATACCGGGCGTCGCGGCTCCAAGGCCGGGATCAAACCCCAGCCGTCGGCGGGCAGGGCGGCCAGAAGCTCGCCCTTGGCGGCGGCCACCGCCCCCAAATCCGAGAACGACGCCAGGTGTGCGGGCTGGACATTCGTGACGACACCGATGGAGGGGCGGGCCAGACCCGCGAGAAAGGCGATTTCCCCTGCCGCGCTCATTCCCATTTCGACCACCGCCACCCGGCAGTCGGCGGGCATGGCCAGCAGGGTCAACGGCACGCCGATGTGGTTGTTGAGGTTGCCGGTCGTGGCGTGGACCGGCGCGCACCCGGCGCGCAGGCAGGCGGCGATCATCTCCTTGACCGTGGTCTTGCCCGAGGAGCCGGTGACCCCGATCACCAATGGCGCGACCTGGCGGCGCCAGGCGGTTCCGGCTTGACCCAGGGCGGTCAGGACATCGGGAACCCGCAGTACCGGGACCGAGGGGGGCGACGCCGGCAGGCGACTGACCAGCAGCGCGGCACAACCCCGGTGGATGGCCGCATCGATGAAGTCGTGGCCGTCGAAGTTCGGTCCGGCCAACGCGGCGAACAGCTCTCCCGGACCCACCTTGCGGCTGTCGGTGGTCACCCCGGTCAGTTCCGGATCCTCGGACGGCGCGCCAAAACCCCATTCGGCGGCGCAGGCGGCATGGATGAAGGAGAGTTTCATGGGTTGGAGCGTCCTTGAAAACCGATCTCCGCCAGATAGGCACGGGCCACCTGGGCATCGTCGAACGGGATCGGGCCATCGGCCAGGATCTGTTGGGTTTCGTGCCCCTTGCCGGCGATCAGCACCACATCTCCGGCGCGTGCCATTCCGATGGCCTGGCCGATCGCCTCGGTCCGTCCCGGAATCTCGAGGAGGCGCTCTTCCGCCCCGATCATGCCGGCGCGGATCGCGGCGCGGATCGCGGACGGATCCTCGGAGCGTGGATTGTCGTCGGTGAGGATCGTGAAGTTCGCCAGGCGTGCGGCGATCGCACCCATGAGCGGACGCTTGCCCGCGTCGCGCTCTCCGCCGCATCCGAAGAGCAGGATGCGCCGCGCCCGCGGAGAGATTTCGATCACCGTGGACAACAGCCGCTCCAGGGCATCGGGAGTATGGGCGAAGTCCACGAGAATGGTAAAGGGTTGACCGTGGCGGATCGTCTCCATGCGCCCCTTGACCGGCTGGAACCGGGCCAGTCCGTCGGCGATGGTGGTCATGTCGATGCCGATGCGGCGGCAGAGGGCGGCGGCGGTCAGGGCGTTGGCGACGTGGAATCTTCCGGCGGTCTTGAGGGTGATGGCGTGGCTCTGGTTCGGGGTGAACAACGCGAAGCGGGTGGTTTGCCAGTCGAGGCCGATCCCCTCGGCGCGGATTTCCGCCTCCGGGTGGCCCTCGAGGGTGAATCCGCTCACCGAAATCCCCATCGCCAGGCAGTCGGCGGCCAGTTCCGGCCCTTTCGGGTCGTCCAGGTTGACGACGGCGGCATCCGGATGCGGCTGGTCCAGGAACAGCCGGCGCTTGGCCTGCCAGTAGGTCTCCATGTCGCCGTGATAGTCCAGATGGTCGCGGCTCAGGTTGGTGAAGGCCGCGGCCTGCCAGGGGATGCCGGCGCAACGCGCCTGATCCAGGGCATGGGAGGAGACCTCGGCCACCACCGCCTGGCAGCCGGCCTGATGCATCGCGGCCAGGGTCGCCTGCAACGTGACCGGATCCGGGGTGGTCAGCGTCGGGGCCAGCGCGCCGCCCGGATGGCGGATGCCGGTGGTGCCGATCACTCCGATGGGAGTTTCGGCGGCATGCAGGATCGACTCGACCATCCCGGCCACGCTGGTTTTGCCGTTCGAGCCGGTCACGGCCAGCATGGTCAGCCGATCCGCCGGATGGTCGTGAAAGGCCGCCGCCAGATGGGCCAGGGCCACGCGGGGTTCGGGATGGATCAGGCTCGGAATCGGCAGCGCCCGGCTCCCGTCGTGCAGGATCGCCACCGCGCCGGCGGCGATGGCCGCGTCGATGAAGCGCCCTCCATCCGCCCGCGTGCCGGGCAGGGCGGCAAACAGCGCGCCAGGGGTCACCGCCCGTGAATCCGCGCACAACCCGGTGATCTCGACATCCGCGCCGGTCTGTCGCAAGCCTGGGCCACGGTTGGCACGGAGCAGTTCGGAGAGCCTCATTCGAGCACCAGGCGCAGTTCGCCCTCCTCTCCGACGATCTCCTGGACCACGCGACCCGATCCGGAGATTTTGGGCACGATCCCTTGGGCCTGGGCCTTTTCCAGGGCGTTGGCCAGGGAGAGCCCCTTGTAGCCCTTCTTCTCCGCAGTCTCCTCTTCCGTTGGCGGGGGAGGCGCCGGTCTGGCGCCGGGCGGGTCGGGCAGGGGCATGGGCTTGGCCTCGTCTCGTGGTGGCGGGAGCTTGAGATCCGCCGGTGTGGTGGGGAGCACCGCGAGCAGGGGCAGGATCTCTTCGGCGATCTCCCGGAAGACCGGCGCCGCAGCCAGACCCCCGTAATAGAGCTTGGTGTCCGGTTCGTCGATGCCGACAAAGATCACGATCCTGGGATCTTCCGCTGGAATCATGCCCACGAACGAGGCGAAATAACTCCCGCCCATGTACCCCTGGCGTCCCGAGGCCTTGCGGGCCGTGCCGGTCTTGCCGCCCACCGTGTAGCCGGCCACTTTGGCCTGGGCGGCGGTCCCTTCGGTGGTGACCACGGTGGTGAGAATGCGTCGCAGGGTGGCGGAGGTCTGCTCGGAGATCACCCGCCTGGGCTCCGGACGCTGGATCGAGGTTTGTTTGTGGTCGATGATCCGACCGGCCACCAGATGCGGGGGGCGCAACAGACCCCCGTTCACCGCCGCCGAGGCGGCACTGGTGATCTGGAGCGGGGTGGCCAGCACGCCGTAACCATAGGAGCGGTTGGCCTGTCCCACGAAACGGTAGTGGGTGATGTCGGCCATGGAGCCGGGCGCTTCGTTGGTCTGCTCGATGCCGGTGGGGCGCGAGAAGCCGAAGTTGAGGATGTATTGTTCGAGCACGTCGTGTTTCATCATCAGGCCGATCTTGGCCGCGCCGACGTTGGAGCTTTTCTGGATGATCTGACTGACGGTCAGGCTCTGGGGGCCGACGTGGAAGTCCCGAATGGTGCGATCGCCGATGGTGAAGCGGCCACCCTCGATGTTGATGACCGTGTTCTCCTTGATCAGGCCCAGATCCAGGGCCGCGCCGATGGTGAAGATCTTGAAGGTCGAGCCGGGTTCGTAGGCATCCAGGATGGCCCGGTTGCGACGGGTGTCCGAATGGCTCTCCAACAGATTGTTCGGGTTGAAGGCCGGTTGATTCACCATGGCCAGGATGTCGCCATTCTTGGGATCCAGGATCACCACCGATCCCGCCTTGGCCTTGCTGCGGGTCACCCCGCGCAGCAGGGCGCGGTAGGCGATGTACTGCACCGTGGAGTCGATGGTCAGCACGATGTCGTGACCGGGTTTGGCGTCGGTGATGTTCTTGACCGTCGGCATCACCCGACCCATGCGGTCCTGGGTGATGATGCGGGTGCCGGCCTGCCCCTCGAGATCCTTCTGGAACACCTTTTCCAGCCCTTCCGCCCCCTTGCCGTCGAAACCGACGAAGCCGAGAATGTGACCGGTGATCTCGCCCAGGGTGTAGTAGCGCTGCATGTTCGGGATGAAGAACAGCGCCGGATTGTTCAGATGCTGGATCTTCTGGATGATGGTGGGGGGCAGCTTGCGGGCGATGATCGGATAGGTGCCGACCTTGGCCCGTTTGAGCTTGGAACGCAGGTAGTAGCGTTCCACCCCGAGAATCGGCGCGAGTTGATCGGCCAGTTGCTGGCGATCGTGGACCTGATCGATGTCCACCGAGAGGGAGCGCACCGGCAGGCTGATGGCGAGCGTATGGCCGCGCCGGTCGAGAAACTGGCCGCGATGGCCCTGGGCGGTGATTTTCTTTTGGTACTGGCGCAGGGCGCGGCGATGCAGATCATCCCCCTGCACCACGGTCAGATCCACGGCGCGGGCGGCCAGGATCGTGAAGGCGAGCATGAAGAATCCGAGCAGGAACTTCAGGCGCATGCCGATGTTCACGGTTTCCGGCGGGCGGACGCCGGGACGGGGCTTCAGCCGCTCCGGGGTGAGGGCCGGGGAGGGCAGGGGCGCCGAGGCGGACGGGGATGACTGGCCGGCGCGGGAACGCCGGCGCATCCGGGGCAGGAGTCCGCTCAGAGTGCGCAAGCCGGCGAGCAGGCCCGCCAGACGATTGACCTTCCTGCCGGTGCTCACTCGGGTGCCTCGCGCCACTGATCGGGACGCATCGGGCGCATGCCCAGATCCTTTTTGGCCCGACGTTCGATGGTGTTCAGATCGGTGCGCGCCACCCATTCGACGCGCAGCGCCTGCTCTTGATCCAGCAGGTGCACCCGTTTTTTAAGATGACTCTCCAGGTCGCGATGGGCCTCCTGCATCCACATGCGCGAGGCGATGGTGATGGCGGCGGTGATCACCAGCAGAATCGCCAGCAGGGTATGCAGCATCCAGGGGGATTTCATTTGTTCCGCTCCCGGCGCCCGAGGGGCTCCCCGACACGCTCGATCACCCGCAGTCTGGCGCTGCGCGCACGGGGATTGGTGGCGATTTCCGTTTCGCTCGGGACGATGGAGCGGGTGTGGGGCAGACGGAAACCGGGTTCGAAGGGCGCCGGTCGGAGGGGCAACAGCGCCGCCGGTCCGCTCGGTGGCGGCGGGGGCAGGGTCAAGGCGCGAAAACGCTGTTTGACGATGCGATCTTCCAGGGAGTGAAAGCTGATCACCGCCACCCGACCTCCCGGAGCCACGGCCCGCAACGCGGCGTCCAGTCCGCTTTCCAGCTCTTCCAGCTCCCGATTCACCGCGATGCGCAACGCCTGGAAAATGCGCGTGGCCGGATGGATTCGTCCGGCATGGGGGAGGGTTTGTTCCAGCAGGGTGGCCAACTGCGTGGTGGTGGCGAACGGTTCGCGCTCGCGCCGCGCCACGATGGCGCGCACCGCTCGACGGGCATGCCGCTCCTCGCCGAGATCCCAGAACATCCGGGTCAGCGTTTCCGGGCTTTGCCGGTTGATGAGGTCCGCCGCCGTGGGGCCGTCGCTCGAAGGGTCCATGCGCATATCCAGAGGTCCGTCCAGTCGAAAGGAGAAGCCTCGTTGGCCGACATCCAGTTGCCGCGAGGAGACCCCGACATCAAAGAGAACACCATCGATCTTGCCCATCAATCCGCGACTGGCCAGGTGTGTTTCCAACCCGCCAAACGGCGCGTGGATCATTTCCAGCCGGCCCGCGAGGGTGGCGGCCAGGGCCAGACCCCGTTCGACGGCTTCCGGATCCCGATCCAGGGCGATCACCCGACCATCCGGCGCCGAGGCGGCGAGCAGCAGGCGGGCATGGCCACCCGAACCGAAGGTGGCATCGACCAGACAACCACCCGGTCGTGGGGCGAGCGCCGCCACGGTTTCCTCCGGCATCACGGCGCGGTGGCCCCCGGAGTCGTCCTGGGCCGCATGGTTGGTGGCCTCGAGCAAGCCGGCCCATCCTTTCCTTGGTGTGTTGCCTGGTGATGACGGCGCACGAGAGCGGCGCACGCGCCAGAGGGGCGCCCGGATCTTGGGATGCGCCTCCATGGGCCCAGGAGTGATTAACGCATCCGAGATTATAGATTCCGATCCGATAACCGGTCAAGACAGGCAATCGCCTGGATGGAAAATCGCGTCAAAAGCGTGAAAAAAAGGGGGTATCCCTGCCTGGGAACGGGATGGACACGGCGGATTCCCGATGCGCGCCGGGAGGCGGCGCATCCGACAGGATCAGACGCCCCTCGGCATCGGATTCCCGATGCGCGCCGGGAGGCGGGTGGAGAGGTCGAGAAAAAAGGACCGGAGTGGGCCTGTAAGCCGGGTTTTGTCCCCCGCCGCCTTGTCCCGTGGGGTGGCGGGGGGACGGTCATTCCTCTGCGATGGCCGTTGCCGGACATCTGTAGCGACCTACCCGGGGGCTGGACGGGCCGTCTTCAAACGCCCCCCTATGTGGTCTTGCTCCGGACGGGGCTTGCCGTGCCGCTCCCGTTACCGGGACGCGCGGTGCGCTCTTACCGCACCCTTTCACCCTTGCCCTCGGTTGTCGGCCCCGTGCGCGAGCACGAAGCGATCCGACAAGCGTGGCGGTTTGCTTTCTGTGGCGCTTTCCCTGGGGTTACCCCCGCCGGGGATTACCCGGCGTCCTGCCCTGTGGAGCCCGGACTTTCCTCCCACCGTTTTTCAACGGTCGGCGACCATCCGTCCCACTCCGATTGTGACTCGCGTCGCGCGTCACCTTGCCCGCATCGGGCCGGGAAGTCAAGGAGCCACGCCAACCAGCGTGACGAGCGTTGCCCCCGGATCCAACCCGCGCTGGCATCGTGTCGGCAAAAAAAGAGGCGCGTCCAAACGGATGCGCCTCTTTTTTCAAGGAACTCGATGGATCCCGACAGCGATCCTACGAGATCTGCACCACGATGTCGTGCAACACGTCGGCGGCCTCGGCCATGCGATCCGCGGTATTGGAAAGATGGCGATACAGCTCGCGACGCTTGAAGATCTCGATCACGTGGGTCAGGGCCGCCGAATGGGCGCGGGACTCGTTGTTGTCCAGGGCGCGCAGATGGGCATCGACCTGGAACAGATCGGCGATGGCGCGACGATAGGCCTTCTCGGTGTTGCGCTCGGCCTTGCGGACCGCTTCGGCATCCTGATCGGCCAGGGCCGGGGTGACACCCAGCTTCTGGAAGCCGCGCTTGAGGGCATCGACACCCTCACGCATCATCTGCACCATCTCGCGGGTGTGTTCGTCGGGCTTGAGGCCCAGACCTTCCATCTCGCGGATCGTGGTCTTGGCGTAGTTGATGATCATGTCGATGGAGGTGACGGCGCGGTAGATGTCCTCGCGGTCCATCGGGGTGGCGAAGGCCTGGTTGAGGACCGTCATGTTGCGCTCTTTGATCTCGTCGCCGCGCTTCTCGAGTTCGCGGACCTGCAGGGCCTTCTCCTCGGTGCCGGTTTCCATGAACTCGGCCAGGGCGTCCATGGTCTGGGCGCAGACATCGCACTGGTCGTTGATCATGCCGTAGAAGTCCGGCACGCGCGGGAAGACGTTGGCCAGGATTTTGGAAGCCAGGGAATTGGAGCTGCCACTCATGTTCGTTTCTCCTTGCTAAGCATGCGGGCCCGTTTTTAGGCCCGGGAATTGTTGTTTATCGAAAATCTTGACGGTTCTGTATCACAAACGAGCCTTAGATCGCACCGCCCGAGAAGACCTTGACGAGGTAGTAGGTGATGGCACCCACCGCGCCGGAGCAGGGGATGGTGATCACCCAGGTGCTGACGATCTCCTTGGCCTTGGCCCAGCGCACCGCCTTGGGACGCTCGGAGGCGCCGATACCCATGATGGCGGAGCTGACGACGTGGGTGGTGGAGACCGGGGCGCCCATCACCGCGGCGGAGAGGATCAGGGTGGCGGAGGTGAGCTGGGTGCTCATGGCATGCAGCGGGCGCACCTTGTAGATGCCGAAGCCCACCGTGCGCACGATACGCCATCCACCCGACAGGATGCCCAGGGTGATGACGATGGCGCAGGAGTAGATGACCCAGGTCGGCACCACGAACTTCTCGATGAAACCACCCAGCACCAGGATCATGGTGATGATGCCCATGCTCTTTTGCGCGTCGTTGGAGCCGTGGGAGAAGGCCAGACCGGCGGCGGTGAGGAACTGGGCCTGACGCAAGGGTTTGTTGACCGCGGGGGTGGCCTTGATCAGCAGACCGCGGATGAAGCGGGCGATGGCAAAGCCTACCCAGAATCCGAGGATCGGCGATAGGATCAATGAGGCCAGGATCTTCATGAAGCCGTTGAGTTTGCCGCTCATGAGATCGGCGACGCCCCAGATCACGTGATCCCCGCCGACGGCGGCGACAACGGCGCCGATCAGGCCGCCCACCAGGGCGTGGGAGGAGGAGGAGGGGAGACCGAACCACCAGGTCAGAAGGTTCCAGAAGATGGCGCCGAAGATGCCGCACAGGATGACCCCGATCGCGATGGCCTTGGGTACATCCCCGATGGTGATGAATTTGCCGAGGGTGTTGGCCACGGCGGTACCGCCCAGGACCGGCCCGAGCAGTTCGAAGGTGGCCACGATGATCACCGATTGAATCGGGGTCATGGCGCGCGAGGCGATGATGGTGCCGATGATGTTGGAGGCGTCGTGGAAGCCGTTGGTGTAGTCGAAGATCAAGACGATGACTACCGCCACCACGGTCAATGTATACAGGGTATCCATGAGTTCCTTTCCCTTGCGATGCATTCAAGAAGTGCGATAGCAGAGCAGGCCGATTTGTGAGCAGATGTTGTTGAAATGGTTTGGAAAACGGGCGTAAGAACGACCATCCGGTCCTTGTTTGGCTGTAGTCTTGGAATCTCGGATTGACGATTCAGCAAGCCTGTTGCCGGGATCGGTTTGGTCCTGCTCGTCGATGAAGAGTCGCGATGGAGGCATGGCGACCGCTTCCCCATGTTTCTTGAGCGGGAATGATCCGTCAAGACCGTGGAGTTGGTCTTCTGTCTCTTCTTGGATTCTTCACGTCGGGATTTGTTGCTCTCCGCGCCAAGTAAAGAACGACTCGATGGTTAGCGCGCGTCACGAATCGATCTTTGCATGGATCGGAAGGCGGAAGCCTAATTTCCCGTTGTGCCAAGTTTTCCGGGTCTCTCAACGTACCCAGCAACCGCATCATAGCCTGACGTGCGCGGGGGGGGGAAGGGTTTTCGTGGGGTGGTGCAAAATTTTTTTCTATGGAAATGACGTATTGGCTGCAGCTGTCTATTAAGTTGTTGTTTTTATTTTATATTCATTTTTATTTAACCAAACCTTCATGCAAAAAAATCGGCACCCAAAGCCGGTTTTGAGGGAAAAAGGGATCGGTTCGACGTAAAACGACGCCAACCCGTCGCCATGGGGACCGGTTCCCCCACGTGTCTTGATGAGGATTGGACCGCCCGGATCCGGGAAAGTTCCTGTGGATCGAGGAGCGATCAACCGCCCGCGTCGCCCTTGGCCGGGAACATCTCCTCCTTGCGGACCGCGGTGTAATCGAGCACCCGACCGCCGAATCCGGCGGTAAAGGCTTCGGCCTTGGCCTTGTCGCCGAACGGGACCACCTCGGAGCCGCCCATGCCCCCTTCCCGGCGCGAGCCAAGCACGAAATAGGCCTGGGTGGCATCGATCCAGGTGCCGGCCTGGGGGGTGTTCCAATCCGCGCGTCCCATGTCGTGGACATGGAAGGCGCGCACGCGGCGCGTGGCTCCTTCCAGTTGCAGATAGGCCAGGGCATCGCGGATCGACGAGAACCACAACGGCCCCGCTTCGCCGGCCACGTGGATCTGCCCCTTGGGGCCGGGATGTTCGGCCAGGCTCATGCCGCAGTAGAACCCCTTGGTGGAACTGGTGGGCTCGATGGGGGCTGGGGGCTTTTCTTCCGGGCCGTTGCCGCAGGCGGTCAACATCAGGGTGAGAAACAGAATCGCGATTCGGGTCACGCCGGGGTTCCTGTGCATCGTTCTGATCGCGCCTGGTTTTTGAGTGAGGGTTGGGGTTTGTGTCGGGCGTATGTGGTGATTCACGGATCAAGCGGGCCAATCCAAGGAGAACTATAATTCCCGGCGTCGGAAGATGGCGATTGCCGCCGCGAGGGGAACGATGGTCCAGGCGAGGAGTGCGCCGAGCAGCATGCCGGGGGAGAAATCCATTTGTCCAGAGAGTCCCGCCAGTCCGGAGAAGGTACGGGTGTTTTCGAAGGCGGTCAGATTGTACAGGCGAAAGATATCGGTCGGGTTTCCCATCAGCAGCCAGGGAAACACCGTTTCATGGATCTGTCCCTTGGTGGCGACCAGCACGCCGAGCAGTCCCATGTCGTAGAGCACGACGAACAGCAGCCACAGTCCGATCGCCACTCCGGCGGCCCCGCCCCGTTCGCGCGCGATGGCGCTGACCAGGTGGGCCAGGGCGATGAAGATCGCCCCGAGCAGCACCGAGCTGCCCACCAGGGCGGCGAAGGCGCGCCAGCTTTCCGGATCCGCCCCTTCGGTCTGGAGTCCCACCGCGACTCCGGCGGCGCCATATCCGACGATGGTGGCCACGGCCAGGACGCTGGTTTGGCCGAGGAACTTGCCGAGCACCACCTGGGCCCGGGTGACCGGGTGGGCGAGCAGCAGCAGCAGGGTGCCGCGTTCCATTTCGCCGACCAGGGCGTCGTGGGAGAGCATCAGGGCGATGAGCGGCACCAGGAAGATGGTGAGGCTGGAGAGGCTGACCACGGTCACCGCGAGGGGTTTGGCGCCGATTTGGCCGGTGGGTGCGCTGCCGAGAAAGGTGAGGGAGAAGGCCAGGCCGGCCATGAGGAGTGTGGCGCTGATCACCCAGCGGTTGCGCAGGGCGTCGCGGGTCTCCTTGTCGGCGATCACCAAGAGTGGGCTCATGGGGGGGCTCGTGAAAAAAGGGTTGTCGGGCCAGGCATGACTGGCGGGATCCAAGGGCCACGCCCTTTAGGTTTGTTTTTTATCGTTGTTTTTGGTTTTTCGCGTGCTTTACGCGATAAGCCTGTTTTCGGGCGCTGCCTCCGAACCTCCGTCGGGGACCTTCGGCCCCCGTCCCCCGCAACGGTTAACCGTCCATCCCTATCCCTCATCCTCGTCCTTATCTTTTTCACGCCCGAAATGGGCATACACATCATCCAACGTCGGCAACTGAATCTCCAGATCCTCGATCTCAACCCCACAGGCCATCAACCGCCGCAACACCGCCATCTTGTCCCGCACCGGCACCGAAAGCTCCAACTCGCTCTCCGACACCAACCGATGCATGACATCTCCCACCGACTCGGCCACAATACACGCGCGCGCGCACCTGATTCTGAAAAGAGCCGGCAGATCCGCCTGACTCCGCAAGGCATCCAACGTTCCGAACGCCTTGACCGATCCATGCTCCATGATCATCGCCAGATCGGTGCGTGCCTCAAGCTCCGTCAAGACATGCGAGGAGAGCATCACCGTCACACCCTCGGCACGCAACTCCTGAATCACCCGATAGAACTCCTGCCGCAACATCGGATCCAACCCCGTGGTCGGCTCGTCGAGCAACAACAACCGGGGACGCCCAAGCAACGCCTGCGCCAAACCCAATCGTTGACGCATTCCCTTGGAATACCCCTTCACACGCCGGTCCGCGGCATGGGAAAGTCCGACACGCTCCAACAACGCCACCTGACGACGCGGATCCTCCCCCTTCAATCGGGCGTAGTGACGCAAGGTCTCCACTCCGGTCAACTCGTCGTGAAAGGTGACATGCTCGGGCAAAAAACCGATCTGACGCCGGAAGGCAAGAGGCGCACGCAAGGGATCCTCACCCAACACCTCGACCCGACCCGCCGTCGGACGGGTCAAACCGAGCAGAAGCTTCATCAACGTGGTCTTGCCCGCGCCGTTGTGACCCAACAACGCCAGACAAACACCCGGCGGAATGGAAAAACTCACCCCGTTCAAGGCGCGATGACGCGGATACTCCTTCACCAACGCTTCCGCCAACAAGGCAGACCCACTCATGAGCGACTTCCGATGTAAAAGGAGGCTTCTGCGGGAACCGGCACCGGATCGCCGGGAGGGGCGATCAAAGGCCAACTGTCCACCACGCCGCCAGGAGAGAGCGAGGGAAAGCGTCCCTGGGCCACCCGCAGGGTTTCCATGATCGGGCTTGCCAGCAGCAGTTTCGCCAGGGGATAGTTCCACACCACCCGATCCATCAGGGTGTTGGGTCGATAGGCGACATCGGCGATGCCGTCCCCATCCAGATCAAAGGCCGGATTGTCGCTCCAGTAGTTGCCACGCCGCTCCTTCGACCACTCGTAATGGACCATGCCGGAGTATTTCACCTGGGTGTGGTTGTTGATGAAGGCGTTTTCGTGAATGGCATTTTTCTCCGACCCGCCGGTGAAGTGAATGCCGATCTCGCACCCCTCGAAACGGTTGTGGTGAATGATATTCTTGGATGAGGTGTAGATAAAGGTGCATTTTTCCCGCGTGCCGCGCACCAGGTTGTGGTCCAGGGTCGAGTGGTGCGACGAGTGGAACATCAGACCGTGATCGCGGTCGTTCAAGGAGATGTTGCGCTGGATTTTCAAGTGCTCGGAGTACATCAGGGCATAACCGACGGTGTTCTCCACCGAGATGTTGTCGGTCACGTCATTCTTGTTGGCATACATGTAGTGGACCGCGAAGCGCAACCGGGTGAAACGGTTGGCGTGGATCACATTGCCGTGGGCGGTGTGGATGTAAAGACCGTCACGACCGCCGTCGATGCGGTTGTGCTCGAAGCGGGAGCCGGTGGAGTTCCAGACGTTGATGCCGTTGCCGCGATCGTTTTCCCAAAGATCGTTGCGGTTGGCGATGTCGTTGTCGCGGATCAGGGCTCGTTGGGCACCCTGCACCGAAATGCCATACAGATTGCTGATCACATGGGTCTTCTCGACCCGCGCGTCGTCCCCGCCCTTCATCAACAGAATGCCGCTGTCCAGATCCGGCTCCACGATGCCCGAACCGGTCAGGGTCATGCCGCGAATCACGACATCGGGAGCCTGGATCACCAGGGCACTCCCCTTGCCAGCCGCGTCGATGATGGCATCCGCCGGACCTTCGAGGGTCAAGGGACGATCCACCACCGCCGCGCCATGCCAACCCGATTCCAGACGCAAGGTGTCCCCAGGCCGGGCAGCGGCGATCGCCTGGCGCAAGGACGCCTCACCGGGAGGGACCGAACGGGTCTCCGCGCCGAGCACGCCTGGGGAGAACGCAACAACAGCCAGGAGAGCGGCGACCACTGGATGACGAATGCCCCAAATCAGGCCAGGCATGACCTCTCCATCCCCACAAAGAAATCCGGCGGCCAGAATCAACCTGACCGCCGGAACCACCACTCCAGGTTGTGGGGGGAGCCCCCTCACACCCCCCATCCATGGAACGCCTCCATGCGCTCCACGGCGAGATGCCCGCCGTGCGGCGAGACACGCTCTGTTATTCAGGAAGCGTCACGCCTCCACGAACATGCGGCCCTGCATCTCCATGTGGAGCGCATGGCAGAACCATTGGCAATAATAATAGGAGACGCCCGGACGATCCGCGCGGAAGGTGGCCGAGGCCGAAGCCTGGGGTCCCACCTCGAAGCAGACGTTGTGATTGACCATCGTGAAGCCGTGGGTCAGATCCACCACTTCGTCCACGTTGGTGACGATCACGGTGACCTCATCGCCGAGCTTGACGGTGAAATCGGTCAGGCTGAAGGTCGGGGCATGGCTCAACATGTAGACGCGCACCTTCTTGCCGTCGCGCACCACCTTGCTGTCCTTGCCGAGCACCAGGCCATCGGCCTTGGCTTGGGCATGCAGACCGGCGAAGATCGGGTCGTTGATGTTGTAGACTTCGACCGGCTTCACCTTGGACTTGTGGACGATGATGGCATCGTGGGGTTCCGCGAAGGTCGGGCCGTCGTGGATCAGTTTCATCTCGTCGCCGGAGATGTCGATCAACTGGTCGTTTTCGGGCTTCAAGGGGCCGACATTCAGGAAACGGTCCTTGGAGAACTTGCACAGGGCCACGAGCCATTTGCCGTCGGCATCCTTGGACTCGGCATTCGAGGCGTTGGTGTGTCCGACCTGGTAGTGGACATCCAGCTTCTGGCGGATGGGATTGACCTTCTCGCCCTTGTATTGCTTGATGGCGTCTTCGATGTTCCACTTGACGATCTGGCTGTCCAGGAAGACCGAGGTGTAGCCATTGCCACGGCCATCGAAGGTGGTGTGGAGCGGACCCAGGCCGATCTCCGGATTGGCGACGACGCAATCCTTTTCGGTGATCTTGCCGGCGAACAGGTCGTCGAGCTTGGCCCATTCGATCACGGTGACGGTCGGGGAGAGCTTGCCGTTGAGCACCACATACTTGCCATCCGGGGTGGCGTTGCAGCCGTGGGGGCTGTTGGCGACCGGGATGTAGCGGGTGAACGGGGACTTGGCATCCTTGCGACCATCGACCACCGGCACGCCGTTGATCATCTTGGCCTTGCCATCCTTGACCGCGGCCTCGATGGCGGCGATGTTGAAGAAGACGGCGTGATCGGTCGGGGAGGCGGTCATCTCGGCGGTGGTGAAGCCCTCTTCCGAGTTGTAGCAGCTCGAGGCCACATATTTGCCCTGATAGTCGGCATCGTTGTTGTCCAGGTTGCCGCTCACCAGCACCTGCCAGGCCACCTTCATGGTTTCGGCATCGACCGCGGAGAAGAGTCCGGAATACTTTTTCGGATCCTTCATGGTCTCCGGGGTGTTGGGCATGGGCAGACGCATTTCGCTGTTGCAGAAGACATAGCCGGTCTTCGGATGGCGTTGCAGACGCAGACCGTGGATGGCATGGGCGTTGGGGATCTCCAGCACCTTGTCGGTCTTCATGATGTCCAGACGGATACGGGCGATACGGGTGTTGGCCTTGTCGTTGATGAACAGATAGCGTCCGTCGTAGCTGCCGGCGGTGTAGGACATGCGCGGATGGTGGGTGTCACCATGATCATAGGTGACCTTGCCCTGCTTCTTGAGATACTCCTTGGTCTCCGGGGTCAACCCCTCGGAGAGGATTTTCTGGCTTTCGTTGGTCAGCCCCCAACCCGTGGCGCTCTCGCGGTTGAAGACCGGGATGCGCATCAGTTCGCGCATCGACGGCAGACCCAGAACCCGGACCTCGCCGGAATGACCGCCGCTCCAGAAGCCGTAGTACTCATCCAGCTGACCGGGGGGAACGTCGGCCTTGCCAGCAGCCGAGGCGGTCGCGGGCAGGGTGGCCGCGGCGGCGGCCAGGGCGCCACCACCCACCACGCCGGCACGACAGGCCATGCCGGTCAGACCACCCACCGTGGCCACCTTGATGCCGGTTTCCAACAGATCACGCCGCGTTACGCCCTGCTTTTCGTTCTCCGCCATGGTTCTCTCCCCTTGGGTCTTGAAAAAGTGTGTTTCGATCGTGGATTTCGCGACCGTGATCGCCTGGTCGCCCGCTGTGTGTTTTCACACAGCGTATAACACACCCGAAAAATCGAAACAGCAAAATATCCACCTGAAATTGATGCAGATCAATTCCAGGTGGAACATTTTTCTCAAGATGCCGAATCTTCGTTCTGGCTGGCGGCGGTGCGGCGTTCCCGGCGGTTTTTGCGCATGATCAGGGTCGGGCAGACGTTCTCGTTGACGTAATTCAGTTGGCAGTGCAGGCAGTAGAAGCACTCGTTGGGATGGATTTCGCCGTTGGGCAGGATCGCCTGGACGAAGCACTCGGTTCCGCAGTTGGAGCAGAGATCGCCGCACTGACGTCGCCGTTTGAGCCAGGCGAAGATGCGCATGCGTCCCGGAATGGCGATGGCGGCTCCCAGGGGGCAGAGGTAGCGACAGAAGAACCGTTCGACGAACAGGCCGAGGCCGATCAGGATCAGGGCGTAGAGGACGAAGGGCCATTCGCGATCGAAGCGCAGCAGGACCACGGTCTTGAACGGTTCGATTTCGGCCAGTCTTTCGGCCATGGCCATGGAGGAGAGGGAGACGGCCAGAAGCCCCAGGAAAAGAACGTATTTCAGGGCCCAGAGCCGTTCATGCCAGGCGAAGGGGATGCGGAACTGGGGTACGCCGAGGGAGCGGGCCACCCAGTTGAGCAGTTCGGTGAGGGCGCCGAAGGGGCAGAGCCAGCCGCAGAAGGCGCCGCGTCCCCAGAAAAGCAGGGAGAGGGCGGTGGCGGACCAGAGGATGAAGATCAGGGGGTCGATGAGGAAGAACTCCCAGCGGAATCCGCCCATGAACGCGTGCAGGAAGGTGAAGACGTTCACCACCGAGAGTTGCGCCTGGGCGTAGCCGCCGATGAAGACCACCGAGAAGAGCAGGAATCCGCGCCGCAGCCAGGCCACCAGGCGCGGATGGGTGACGAGAAGTTCCTGGAAAAAGAAGATCATCGTCAGGAAAATGAGCGAAACGGCCAGTACGATCACGTCCGAGGTCCGATCCTTCCAGATCCGTTGCCAGAGTGGCGGGGTTCCGTCATCGGGGGTCGCCGTGGCCTGTTCGACGGCTGTCGAGGCCGGGGCGATGGCCTGACGCTGGATGAATCGCTCCGGCAGGTTGTAGGAGACGAGAAAGCTGGTGAAGATCTTTTCGATCGGCCCGGTCGGGCGTTGGGCGAGCAGTTCCAGCGCCCAGGGACGGGTGGGATCGAAGTTTTCCGGCATCTTGAACAGTCCGATCTCCTCGAAGCTCGGCATGTCGGGTCCGAGATCGCGCAGCCGGCGGTACTGGTAGTCGTGCAGGAGAATGCTGCTGCCGTCCTGGTTGATCTTGAAGCGGTCGAAGATGCCGCCACGCACGAAACCCGAGCCGCGGAACGAGTAGGAACCGTTGGCCACGATCAGCAGGGCCTGCTGTCCGGGGGCGAGCCATTCGCGCATGTTGGCGTATTCGGCCTCGCCCAGAAGGTTCCTGCCGATCGCCTCCGGGGTGACCAGGGCGATGTGCAGATCGATGAACAAGGTCTCGGGCGGCATCACCTTGACGTAGGGTTCGCCGGAGGGGGCGCCGAGTTTCGCGAAGGCCGAATCCACGTCCCCATGGTTGAGGGTCATGCGGCGCACCGAGCCGTCGCCGAGCAGGCCGTTCCAGTCCGCGGCCTTGAAGGGGGGCTCGATCAGGGTGGTTTTGACGGTCTGGGTTTCGGCCTGTCCGCCACGGGCGATCTTGCGCGCCGAGCGCAGAATGCCGTCGTTGATGACGATGGCGGTGACCGTGGCTCCGCTGATGGCATCGATGGCCTGCTTGCCGGCGGCCTCGGCCTCCTTGATCGGATCGCGTCCCACGTAGCGGGAGACGAAATCGAACAGCTTCTGCTCCGGAATCCCGATCAACAGGATCGGTTCGGCGTGTTTGACCACCTTGGCGCCGGTGATGATCCCCTCCTTGCTGACGCCGGCCAGGATTTCGATCGGTTTTCCGGAGTAGCCGATGTCGCTGGTCTGGAACACATGTCCCACCGGTTTGTCGTTCTTGTAGGCGACCGCGCTTTTCGGCGTGCCGCCCAAAGGATCGAAGCGGTCGGCGTTTGGAAAGACCTCGGCGGGTTGAACCTGAACGTCGTAGTCGCCGAACTCCCGTGCCTGGATCGCTCCAGGGGCGAGCAGCACCATCGTCCACAGCAGCGCGATCGTCCATGCGCGTCTTGCCGTGGAACGCCCATGGAGAGGTCCATGGACGGCGGGTGAGGGGAGGCGTCCCCCGTCGTGCGGGTTTTGGCGCTCCGAGACGGGGAGCCGGGTTGGAAACATCCTGGGCATGCTTGGGAAACTCCGGGTCAGAAGGTCATGATATTTACAAATATAACTTATACACCTGCAACTTCTTTGATATTCTCAAAACGATCCGAGTTCCCGCGTCAAGGGGTGTTGAATTTGAAATTTTTTTAATTTACTTGCCAAATCGGATCGGGTTAAAGTGTCCATACTGCGGGAAAGTTATGAGTCGTCATGGGGAGAGTGACCGATGCCCGCGGGTGGATTCTCGGTACGTTCTTAACGAACATCTCGGAAGTTTTAACCATGAGGAGGAATTTGCAATGAAAAAAGGTTTGCGCATGATGGCCCTGGCGACGCTGCTGGGGGGTGCGGCCATGCTGACCGCGGGCGATGCATCGGCCTGGTGGGGCGGTCCCGGTTGGGGCAATGGTCCCGGTTGGGGTAACAACTACAACAATTGGAACGACAACTGGAATAACAACTGGGGTAACAACTGGGCCAACAATGGCAGTGGTCGTGGCTCGGGCAATTTCGGTTTCAACATGGGCGGCGATGTCGCCGGTTCCGGTAACAACAACTGGAACAACGACTGGAACAACGGCTGGAACAACGGCTGGAACAACGGCTGGAACAACGGCTGGAACAACGGCTGGTATCCTGGTTACGGCTATGGTCCGGGCTGGGGTGGTCCGGGTTGGGGCTATGGTCCGGGCTGGGGCGCTCCGGCTTGGGGTGTCGCGCCTGTCGCGCCCGCCGCGCCTGCCGCCAAGGAAGAGAAGAAGTAAGTTCGCCTGGAAACCGGGGAGGGGTTCGCCCCTCCCTTGTTTTGTGACCCCCTTGCGCGCACGCTTTAGGAGTGTCGGCAGGAACGGGGGTTCGCCCCTCCCTTGTTGCGTCATCCCCGCCTTCACGCTGGACAATCAACCCCCTGTTCGTTGGTTCTGGAGCGGGTGTTTTCATGTTGGCGCTTTGCCCAGAATGGCCTGTTTGTTCTGTGTTCTCTCTGAAATCATTTGGTGTATTCCTTGCATGATCTTTCCATCGCCACATCGTGAGTGGTTCTCATTTTGACGCTCAAGTTGGCTGGCAAAGCGACCGATATAAGACGAGACGTGACGGAAAAGCCTGTCAAGAGTGCTTTTCGTTTGCTTTGCAACGGGTATTCGTGTATACTTTTTAACGGTTTTTTTGTGTTTAAACGACCGTTCATGCCGCCCTCCGTCGGTTCCGGTCACCCAAAGCCGCACCAATCCTTAAATTTAAAGCTTCGCCCATCATACAAAAAAGATCCTTCGAACCCCCCGTCAAGACGGTGCCCCGTCGCGTGGCTGGTTCGGGAAAAACATCCTGTCTGGAGGCACGAGATGCATACCGCGCAAACGAGAACCGTGAAAGTCCCATCCTCGAAGCAGTTGGTTCGCGAAAAACGGACGGGACAGCGCGTGCTCTCCCTGGCGGCGATGATGGCCGTGTATGGATCGGTCGCTCCGGGCTGGGCGGGAACGCCGGGCACGGCGGGGAGTTGGGTGAACAACGGGGTGATCGACGCCAACAACACGGGCCTGCCGAAAGCCGCGGACATCAAGAACATCCAGACCAACGACCTGTCATCCGTCACCTACCGCAATGTGGATGGCAGCACCAACTCTCTGAATCTGGGCGCCAACAGCAAGGCGATCATCAACTGGGATCACAGCGGTGCCACCACCGGGTTCAATATCGACTCCGGCAAGGTGTTGAGCATCACCGCCAACAGCCCCTCCTTCACCCTGTTGAACGTGGTCGAGGGGGGCAGCGGCACCACCATCGCCGGCACCCTCTCCTCGCCGGGTCTCTCCTCGGTGGTGATCGTCGATCCGAACGGACTGAGCATCGCCAACACGGCCACGATCGCCACCGGCAACCTGGGTCTGTACACCCAACTGCCGAACAACATCACCAACACCGGCACCACCGAATGGAACTCCTTGAGTACATCGTCGAGTGGCAACTTCGGATTGACTTTCACGGCCCTCCCGAGCAGCTCGAGTCACAATGTCACCATCAACAAGAACTTCGCCCTCTCCAACAACACCGATCTGGTGATTCGTGCCGATGGTGCGGTCACCATCAACGACACCGGCAGCTCGGGCACCACCTCGGCCCAGAACATCACCATCACCGGCAGCACCTCCTCGGGCAACGCCGTCTCCATTGGCGCCAACAGCCAGCTCTCCCTCGGTTCGGGTGGCGAGCTGACGGTCACCGCGAATGGGGGCAACATCGATCTGCGCACCACCGGTTCGGTCAAACTGGGTGACATCGACGCCGGCACCGGCACCGTGAGCATCGCCGCCGGGGGTGTGTTGACCCAGGGGGTCACCAAGAAGGTCACCGCCGCCAGCACCGCCATCCAGACCACCTCCGCCGTCGGTACCTCCGAGACCACGGGCTTGAACATCGGGGCCAAGTCCCCTTCCACCACCCCGTCGATCAAGGTGGACAGCAACGGCAGCGGTGGTTCGACCACCAAGGATGTCTACATCAACGCCGTGGACGGCATGACGGTCAAGCTCGACCAGGTGGTCGCGGATCGGGTCATCCTGGGCAATCCGAATGGCAGCACCTCCGGAACCGGCGCCTTCCAGGGGTTGCAGACCCTGGCGGCCAACATCGACATCACGGCCAACACGCTGGTGATCAGCAACAGCAACGGTACCGCCATTTCCAGCACCAAGACCAAAGTCACGAACCTGCTCCTCGAAGATGCGGGCAACACCACGATCACCAACACCGGCGCCTTGAATCTCAGCACCGGTTCCACCACCAAAACCGGTGGCGCCACCATCCAGATCACCAACGATGCGCAGATCACCGTGGATGGCACCTTTGACGGCACGGCATCCAAGGGTTCGACCCTGACCTTGTTGAACGCGGCGAATCAGGCGGTCAACTTTGCCACCAGCGCAGCCAGCAGCATCAAGTTGGCCAATCTGAACATCGTCTCCGATACGGTCACCTTCGCCAATCCGACCGCCAACCAGATCGTCATCGATGCCGGTGGCAAGGCGGCCATCAGCGCCAAGACCTCGACCCGGGCCATCAACCTCGGCACCCGGCCCGGTACCGGCCTGGATCTGACGGCGGATGACCTGCTCGCCTTTGGCGCGGGCGGGGCGGGCAGCAAACTGGAGATCGGTGGCACGGTGGGCGGCAATGCCACCACCAGCACCGGCGCCATCACCATCACCGCCAACATCGTCTCCAAGAACGACCTGACGCTGTACGGCGGTTCGCTGGCCGTCACCGGTGGTACGATCACGGTCAACGACGGTAGTGCCAATCGTGATTTCACGGCCACGGTGACCGGCGCGGTCACGGCTGCGGCGGATACGAATTTCACCTCGTCCGCCGGTGCGGGCAACACCACCGCCGACATTACCGCCAAGGCCATCACCATTGACGCCAAGGGGAGCGTCGGTGCCGCCCCGACCCTCAACGGCACGTCGGTGGGTTCGGCGGATCTCGACATCACGGCCACGGGCACCGTCAGCATCGCGGCGGGCGACAGTAACGTCGCCACCAACGACTCCATCAACATCCGCTCCATCGGCGATCTCTCTTTGGGGTCGATCCAGGTCCGCGATTCGAACGCTGCCCTGGATACGAACGACACCATCAACCTGATCGTGAGCGGCGATCTGCTGCACGCCTCGGGTTCGACCACCAACCTGACCGCCCAGAAGATCAACCTCTACGGAGAGACGAGCAACAACGGCGCAGCGAACGCGACTTCGGGCATCGGTATCTCCACCGCCGCGATTCAGATGTCCAAGGTGGCGACGACCGGTCTGGTGATGCAGCATTACAACAACACCACCGGCGCGGTCTCCAACTCTTCGGGCACCCAGACCTTCGACGGGGTGCATATCGTCGCGGATCAGAGCCTGACCCTGAGCAATCCCATCTACACCACCAGTGATGCGACCGGTGGCGGCATCAGCATCTCCCTCTCCGGGACCACGGCGACCTTCGACAACGCGGGTTTGGCGATTCAGTCCGGAAAGGGCAACCTGACCCTCTCCGCGCCCGAGGTCAATCTCTCCGGCACCAACGTGGTCACCGCCGCGGCGGCGGACACGTTGCAGATCACCGACACCAGCGGCAACCTGACCCTGGGTGGTACGGGTGGAACGGCCAATGCCCTGGAAGACTCCGAAATCACCGCCATTGCCGCGACGCCGAACGTCACCTTCACCGCCTCCAATGGCAACATCGTTCTGGGCAACGCCCTGGCGAAATGGGCGGCCAAGAACGTCACCCTTTCCGCTTCGGGCGACATCACCGGCACCGGCAATGTCGTCAGCGGCGATACCCTCACCCTGTCCGGCGTCAACATCGGTTCCAATGGCAATGCCATCGGCGTGGTCGCGACCACGGCCCTGGTGATCACCGGTCCCACCGCGAACGCGGGTTATCCGGGTAACGTGGCCGCCACCAGCGCCTATGTGACTTCGGCAAGCAACCTTCATTTGGGCAATGTGGGCGTTACGGGCGCTCTCAGCGTCACGACGACCGGCGCGGCCACCCTGGACAATATCGCCAATGCCACGATCCTGGTGGGTGGTCTGGCGACGGTCAATACCGCCGGGCAGATCTCCATCGGTTCCGCGGCGGGTGATTCGGTCAAGTTGGGCTCCGTGAATCTGACCTCCGGCGGCGGTTCCGCGATCTCCCTCACCGAAGACGATGCCATGCTGATCGCTGGTGTCAATACCACCGGCGCGGGTACCGCCACGCTAACCGCCAACGGTTCGATCACCAATGATACGGGCGTGGTGAGCATCTCCGTCGGCGGCTTGGCCACCCTCACCAGCACCAATGCGGCGATCACGCTGGGCACGAACGGTGCAAACGATACGGTCAACTTCGGTTCCGTGAGTTTGAGTTCCGGCAGTGGCGCGATCACCATCAACGAAGACAGCAACATGGTGATCGCGGGACTCTCCACCTCGACCACCGCCAGCATGACCTCGACCGGCACGATCACCAACGCGGCTGCGGCCGCGATCAGCGTGACGGATATGGCAACCTTTTCGGCCACGGATGTCACCCTGGGTGATCAGGCCGGTGACACGGTGAATTTCGGCAAGTTGAACGTAACCGCCACGACCGGCAACATCGATGTGCGCGAGGATAGCGCCACGGTTCTGAAGGGTGTGTCGGCGGCGGCGGGTACCGCCTCGATCAGTTCGACCAGCACGATCACCAACGAGGCGTCCGCGACGATCAACATCTCCGGCCTGGCAACGTTCAGTGGTACGTCGGTCACCTTGGGCGATCAGACCAGCGACGCGGTGAACTTCGGTTCCTTGAACGTGACCGCCACCACCGGCAACATCGATGTGCGCGAGGATAGCGCCATGGTTCTGGCCGGCGTGACCGCGACCACCGGGGGTGCCACGGCCAATCTGGCCTCGACCGGCTCCATCACCAACGGCAACGCCGCAGCGATCAACGTGAACGAACTGGCGACCCTCACGGGTACGTCGATCACCCTCGGCAATCAGGCGGGTGACACGGTGAATTTCGGTTCTCTCAGCGTGAGCGCCGCGGGGGGCGCGGTCGATGTGCGCGAGGACTCCTCCATGGTCATCGCCGCCTTGACGGCAGCCTCGGCCAGCTTGCAGGCGGTGGCCAATGCCGGTGACACGGTGACGAATACCACGGGTGCGATCAATGTCACCGGCAATCTCAAGGTGACCACCAACGCCGGCAACATCACCCTGGACGACACCGGCGGCGCGACGACCACTTTTGGTTCGTTGACCTTGACCTCCGGTGTCGGCAATGCCGGCAACTTCACCATCAAGCAAACTTCGGGCGACATGACCATCGCCGGAAACGGTAACACCGAGGGTATCAACACCACCGGCACGGTGAGCCTGACCACCACGGCTTCGGCGGCTGGTACTGGCGTGATCACCCAGGGCGGGACCGCCGCCGACGAGATCGTCGCCGGCGCGGTGACCATGAACACCTCCGGGGCCAATACCAAGACCGTCACGTTGACCAACGCCGACAACGCGGTGACAAGCTGGAACGTCACCACCGGTGGTGGCGCGGTCTCCCTGACCGAGGCCGGGGCCATGAACCTCGACAAGGTGAGCACCTCGGGTGGCGCGTTGACCCTGGTCGCCACGGGGGCCATCACCCAGAACGCCGGCGCGGCCAACGCGATCACGGCGGGTGCCACGCAGATCACCGCCACCGGTCAGAATGTCACCCTGACCAACACCGCCAACGACGTGTCGAGCTGGAGTGTCAATGCCGGAGCCGCCGGTGGCGCGGTGCAGTTGACCGAGATCAACGGCATGAGTATCGCCGGGTTGACCGGTGGCGCTGTCACCCTGACCGTGCGGACCGCGGGCAATCTCACGCAGACCGGCGCGATCAACGCCACCAGCGTGACCATGGATACCTCCAATCATGGCGGCAACATCGACCTGCAACAGGCGAATGTCCTGACCGGCAACTGGGTTGTCAATGGAACCGGCGCCGGCACGGTGACGATCCACGAAACCGATGCGGCAGGCATGTCCCTGGGCGCCATCACCACCACGGGTGGGACGGTGACCGTGCAGAACACCACGGGAGCCGTGACGACCACGGGGGCCATCGCCACGTCCGGCGGTTCGGTGGGTATCACGGCTACGTCGGGTGCCATCACCCAGGGCGGTACCATCAATGTTTCCGGTGGTGGCGGCACGGCTGGCGTGACCATGACCTCGACGGGCGTCGGCAATGGCATCACCTCCAACGCCACGATCACCACCGGCAGTGGTGGCGCGACCTTGACCGCGGCGGGCGCGGCGGCGACCACGGCGGCGATCACCACCGCGAATGGTGCGGTGAGCATCAGCGGAACCTCGGTGAACGATAGCGGAGGCATCACCTCGGCGGGTGGCGCCGTGACGCTGACCTCGAGTGCCGGAGCCATCACCTCGGGCGCGGCGATCAGCACGGTTGCCGCCACGACGGGGGGCAACGTAAGCATGACCGCGACCGGTGGCGCGGTGAACGCCAACGCGAACATCTCGACTGGCGCCACGACTCCGGGGACGAGTGGCACGGTGTCGCTGGTCTCCAACAGCGGGGATGTGACGCAGGCCGCCGGCGCGGCGATCACCACCAAGGGTGCCGCGGTGACCATGACGGCGGGTGGCGCGGCGGGTAATGTGGTGCTTGGTTCGATCGATACCACCGGAGGGGCCTTGAGCGCCAAGGGTGCGTTGAATGCCACGGCTGCTGGCACCGGCACCATCACCGATGCGGTGGGCGCCACCATCGCGGTGGGCGCGGCGACGCTGAACACCACCAATGCGGCCATAACCCTGGATGGCACCACCAATTTTGCATCCTTGAACCTCTCTTCGGGTTCGGGGGCCATCGCCGTGACGCAGACGACCGGCGGCATGGTGATCGCCGGGGTGAACACCACCGGCGCCCTGACTTTGGTCAACTCCGATGCCTCGGCGGCCAACTCGATTACCCAGACCGGTGCCATCGTGGCCGGCGTCACCTCCATCACCTCGACGGCGGGCAACGGCGCGATCACCTTGACCACTGCTGGCAACATGGTCAGTGACTGGACCCTGGCCTCCGGCTCCGGCATCATTCAGATCACCGAGGCGGATGCCATGGTGATCGCCGGCGTCAACTCCAACGGCACGCTGAGCCTGACGACGAGCAGCACCACGCCTGCCAACGCTTCGATCGGCCAATCCGGGGCGATCGTGGCCGGTGCCACCACCTTGAACAGCTCGGCGGGCAACGGCGCGATCACCTTGACCACGGGTGGCAACCAGGTGACGAGCTGGAATGTCTCCTCGGGCTCTGGCGTCATTCAGATCTCCGAAGCGGACGCCATGACCATCGCCGGCGTCAACACCACCGGCACCCTGACGCTTGCGACCACGAGCGGCGGCGCGGCCACCTCGGCGATCACCCAGAGTGGGTCGATCGTGGCGGGTGACACCACCGTGACCACCTCCTCGAACGGTTTGGTCAATCTCAACCACGCCAACAACGCGGTGATGAGCTGGAACGTGACCGCCGGCACCGGCGCCGTGACGATCGTCGAAACCGATGCCACCACCCTCACCGTGGTGAGCAGCGGCGGTCTGACCGCCACCTCGGGCGGGGCCATGACCCTCACGGCGGCCTCCACCGGCGCGGTGTCGGCCACTGCCGCCGGCACCCTGAGCGTGGGCACCACCTCGGGTACCACCGTGTCGTTGACCACCACCGGCGCGGGCGGCAACATCACCGATTCCGGCGTGATCACCGCCTCCACCTCGCTGGCGTTCGCCAGCAGCGGCTCCGTGACCCTGGATGCCGGCATCGTCACGCCGACGATCGCCGACTCCTATGCGACCGGCAATGTCACCCTTGTCACGTCTGGTGGTTCGGCCCTCACGGTCGGGAATATCTTTGTCGTCGATTCCACAGGCAGCCAGTATTCGGTCTCGATCTCCAATCCTACCAAGGATATCACCCTGGATGGTCTCATCGCCGCGACCAATACGAGCTCGGCCATTCTCAATGACACGGCTACCGTTGGCTCTGGACTGGCGTATAACAGCACCGCTCCAGACTTTACATCAGCCTATTTTGGTAGTGCCAATCTCAAATATCTCAAGGATATTACGCTTACCACGGGAACCACCTCGGGGCGCATTCTCTCCACCAACAGCGCGAATTCCGGTTTCCTGAAGGCGGAAGCGTTCAATCTGACCGCACAGGGTGTGGTGGGTGACGGGGCCACCACCCAGGCCATCAAGGTTGACTGGGATGCTACCCGGACCACCACCGCGGATCGTCTGAATATCAACCTGGGCGATCTCACGACCAGCGCGGCATCGGCTTCGCATGCGGCCACTCCCCTGCTTTATGTGGAACAGGCCAAAAACAGCAGTAACACCGGATTGGGTGGTGGATTGGCCTACACCGATTATACCGGCAAGTTCCTCAATGTTTCGATCACCGGCTATGACGCTCTTGCGGCCTCGGCCACGGGGGCTGGTTATGTGACGCCGGTCAATGACGGGGTGACCGGATCCTTCTCGGGTGGCAATCTGAACGCTTCGGGCGGCGATGTGGCGGACTTCTTTGTCAGCCTCTCCTCGAGGGTCACCACGCTGGAGAACCTGTTGGGCCTGGATTACTTCTCCTCGACCAACACGGTGGCCAAGTACATCTCCTTCATCATCAACGGCGCGGCGTCGGGCGTGGCCAACAACGGCGTCACCTTCGACATGGCTGGAACCATGTCGGCGAGCACCACGGTTTGGACCCCGACCGAGTTCTTCGCCGGTCAGAAGGCGGACGGCACCACGACTTTCACCGGCTCGTTGAATTCCTACAACTCTTCGCTGAGCGACGCCAGCATCATCGCCACCGAGGCGTTCAACCGCGTGAACGTGCTGGCGGAATTCGGGGTGACGGATACGGGTAGTGCGCATGTCGTGGATGGCAAGGCCGCCACGACCACCGCCGCGGTGCTCGCCAACACCATGGAGCGTGTGAATACCGCCACGGACAAGGCCAGCAAGGTGACGGTCGCGACGACCACCGCCGGCGACACCACGACCATCACCGGCGGCGCGATTGCTGGAGCGAGCCTGACGGCGACCGGTGCGGTGCAGGGCGCGACGGTGAAGGGGACGACGAGCGTGTCGGATAACGTCGCGACGCTCTCCGGCGGCAACCTGACCAACGTTGGCAGCATCACGGCGAGCGGCACGGTGGCGACGACCGGGAACATGACGGCGGCCAACATGACGGCGACCGGTGCGGTGCAGGGCGCGACGGTGAAGGGGACGACGAGCGTGTCGGATAACGTCGCGACGCTCTCCGGCGGCAACCTGACCAACGTTGGCAGCATCACGGCGAGCGGCACGGTGGCGACGACCGGGAACATGACGGCGGCCAACATGACGGCGACCAACGCGGTGCAGGGCGCGACGGTGAAGGGGACGACGAGCGTGTCGGATAACGTTGCGACGCTCTCCGGCGGCAACCTGACGGGTGCCGGCAACATCACGGCGAGCGGCACGGTGTCGGCGGCCAACGTTACGGCGTCGAACGCGGTGAATGCGGCCACGATGACGGCGACGGGCGCAGTGAACGCGGCCTCGGTGACGGCTTCTGGCGCGGTGCAGGGCGCGACGGTGAAGGGGACGACGAGCGTGTCGGATAACGTCGCGACGCTCTCCGGCGGCAACCTGACGGGTGCCGGCAACATCACGGCGAGTGGCACGGTGTCGGCGGCCAACGTCACGGCGTCGAACGCGGTGAACGCGGCCACGATGACGGCGACGGGCGCGGTGAACGCCGGTTCGGTGACCTCGACGGGTGCGGTGACGGCAGGTTCGGTTTCCACCTCCGGCAACGTGACCGCCACCGGCACGGTTCAAGGCGGCACGGTGACCGACGGCACCAACACCCTCTCCACCACCACGGATACCGCCAAGCGGGCCGAGAAGAAGGCCGACACCGTAGCCACCTACACCACTTCGGGTGGTGCGGCGGCCTCGACCACCGGCACCGGCTCGGATATCGCCAGTGCGGCCTTGAAGGCAGTGGATGCCGCCAACGCCAAGGCCACCCAGACCACCACGGTGGGTACCCTGGGCACGGAGCGCGATACCGGCAACGTCTTCCTCGACTTCTTCAAGAAGCTGTTCGGCACCCCGTAACCAAGATCGCGGGGGATGGCCTATCACCTGTCATCCGAGGACTCCCTGTCATGGGGGAGGCTCGGATGGCATGGGTGAAAACCCGACACAGGCGCGTTTGCCCATTGCGGCTGGCGCGCCTTTCTTTTATTATGGTAAATCACAATGGCTTTTTCACCCGTGCCGGGATCGGATGATTCAGATCGCAGGAATCGGCCATCCCGAACGCGCGTAATCGTGCAACGTCCGATGGAGTCACGCATGAAGAAAATCGCGAATCTCTCTGTTGCCACCCGGTCCGGATGGGGCGAGCCATTGCGGGGTATCTCGACCCTGCTGATGTTCGCGGCCATCGGGCTGACTTTTCCTGGCTGCGGTGGGGGCGGCGGCGGAGGCTCCAGTGGCCCCTCGGGCACCACCGTGGTGGTCCAGGACGGCAACATCGTCGGCCTCACCCTGACCGATTCGAAGAGCGCCGTCGCCGTGGATCAGGGCAAGGGAACCTACTACTTCGCCAACGTCGCCACCCCGCCGATCACCGCGACCAGCCGGAACGAAATCGATCCGGTCACCGGTCTGGTGAAGATTTTCGATGCACAAGGAAACTTGCTCATCAAGACCTTCCAGGATCTGGACGGTGATGGCATTTTCACCTACAACACCGATATTCCCTATGGCGCCTCCATCACCGTGGCCTACAGCCCCAATCCTTCGGTGATCCGGATGAATCCGATATCCGCGTTGATTCCGGCAAACTGGAATGGCACGACCCCGGTTGCCGGTTTGTCGGCTGACACGGTCAAGAGTGCGGCCACCACCGGCATTCCTGCCTCGACCGATACCTCGGCCACCGCCAACACGCTCCGATCGGTTGCCGCGAATCTGACCACGGTGCAGGAAAATCTGGTCCAGATGGGTGTCAGCGCCGCGAACTCCGGCGTCATTCTTCAAGGTCTGCGCGATGCGGCAGCCGCCAATGGCGCGCTCTCCGTGACCAAGCCCGAAGATATCGGCACCGCCCTGGCCTCCGTGGTCACGCCCCAGAATGTGGCCACGCTGTTCGGTGCGGGGGTCACCGAGACCGTGGCCGAAACTGCGGTCAAAACCGTCACCGACACGCTCAAGAATACCGTCGATGCGCTGGCTACCGGCCAGTATGCGATGAAGAACTCCGAATCGGTGGTCGCGGCAACGACCAACTGGGTGAAAAGCCTGGTATCCACCACGACGCCGGCGCAAGCCGTTACCCTGATCAGCACGACGGCGGCGGTCAATCTGAGTGATCCGGTCAAAACCCAGGACTCTGCCATCGAGGCCGGCAAGGTGTTGACGACATCGCCCCTGGCGAACCTGTTCGCATCGCTGTTCATCATGCCGACCTATAACCTCGCGACCACGGCCAATACCGGGGTCACGCCCCTGGATGTCACGCTGAGTGGATTGACCGGCTTTGGTTTGACCTACTCGTCCTCGGGAGTGACCGTGGCCGGTAGCGGTGGCATGGCCTTCCTGAATCAAACGTTGTCCTACGACTCGGCCAAGAGTCAGTATGGTTGGGCCGAGAGCGGAAAAGTCAATGCCGCCGCGATCAATCTCAACTACGCTGGATTCCGGCTGTTCAGCTACACCACCGACAGCGCCGCCAGCTACCACCTGTTCGCCCTGGCCACGAAAGAGCAGATTTGCACGTTTCGCTTCAACGACGGCAAGAGCCTGAGTCAGAAAACCGGTACCGGCACGAAAACGCTGTTTGAAGAGATTCAGGGCATGAACCTCAATGGTGCCACCCGATTGACCTGCCCGGCCACGTGATGGGACTTTGCGCGCCATGACCGCCCACGGACGAATTCGTTGGCTGGCCAGCCTGGCGCTGGCTGGCTTGGCAGTGTTGTTCCAGAATCACGGCTGGGCCGCCGGTCTGCCGACCGACATCGCCCCCTCGCCACAGAGTCTGCGTGAACTCGAAGAGCGCGCGGCTCCCAATCAACCGGTGACCGAGAACGAGCGCAAGGGTCAGCCCGGCGTGGTCAGGGACATCGAGGTCGATCCCGGCGCGCAGCCGAAACCGGAGAGTCAGATCGACAAGGCCGTGACCTTCTTTTTGAAGGGCGTGAAGGTGATCGGCAACCAGACGTTGCCGAACCAGGAGATCATCGATGTCGTGAAGCCGCGCCTGGAAAAGCAGGTCACCTCGGCGGAACTTCAAGACATCGCCGCGCGGATCACCACGCTTTTGACCTCCAAGGGGTATGTCACATCCCGGTGCATCATTCCGGCCCAGACCGTCTCCGACGGAACGGTGATCCTGCAGGTCGAGGAGAACAAGCTCGCCCAGATCCAGCTCACCGGTCGCAGCAGCTATCGTTACGACGCGCGGGTGTTCAGCCAGCACTTTCACGATCTGGTCGGCAAGATCATCCATCTGGAGACCCTCAACAGCCGTCTTAAACTGCTTTCCAAACTGCCGGGAACCCGCATCGAGCCGACCCTGCACAAGGCGCCGGAGGGCACCTCGAACCTCGTGTTGAAGATCACCGACTTCGAGGATACCCATGCGCTCTCCTTCAACAACCAGGCGAGCCGTTATACCGGCGAATTCAGCGGTCGCTATACCGGCGCTCTTTACAACATCACCGGAGCCGGCGACTCGATCTCCGCCATCTTCACCGCCAACCCGCTCCACCCGGAGTTTTCCAACAGTCTGGCCATGAACTACGTCCGACCGTTTGGGGATAAGGGCGGTGTGTTGCAGATGTCCTACACCACGGTGCGCTACCAGTTGGACCCGGATGAGGTGGGCAACGATGTGGTGCTCTACGAAGGGGATTCCGATACCTTTGCCGTGCGCTATGAAAAGCCCTTCCTGGTGGACGAAGGTGATTTCTGGTGGGGGATCGGTCTGGAGAAGAAGCATTCCACCGCCACGACCCGACTCAACACCGCCTTTCCGGGCTACAACGCCGGCGATACCATCGTGCATGGCGAGGACAAGCTGTTCGTGGGAGAACTCTCCCTGCGCGCCACCGTCATGGACTCCCTGCTCCCCGAGCGACCAGCGGCCAACACCGCCGCCTTGCGCGTCAAACACGCCTTTTCCGGGGTGTTCGGCTCCATGACCGACGACGACGTGCGCTGGAAGCTGGAAAACATGGCCGCCGCGGTCAACAAGCTCAACGTGAACGGTCCGATCGGCAACGTCAATGGCCTGGAGCCCGATTTCTGGAAGCTCTATCTCTCCGTGTCGCGTCTGCAAATGTTGCCGTATCGACTCTCCGCCGTGTTCCAGTTCGATGGCGAGTACACCCCGAGCGACAAGATCCCCAATGCCTACAACTTCGTGGGCGCCAACAACGGTCCCTCGGGCTACCGTTATTCGCTGGCGATCGGGCGACCGATCTACGAGGATGTGGTCAACATGATGGTCGGTTTTCGTCATGCCACCTCCTACGGCCACTATTGGGACGAGAATCCCGGCTGCGGTGAGAATGTGCTGATCCGAGGTTCCTATCAGTGCTATGCCGAGACCGGTTTCCTGAATCTCTCCTTCAAGTACAAGATGTTTTTCGGGGATCTGGAATATCAGTCGATGGTGAATGCCTTCGAGCAGAACCAGGAGCAGATCAAGCTCAACATCGGGGCGCGCTGGTAGGCGCGTCGGGGATGCATTGCAGCGGGTCATTTTTGCAAGGAACTGAACGAGAAATGGTTATGAGAATGGTTTTCCGGATGGTTGGACTGGCTGGCATGCTGGTGATGCTCTCCCTGGCGCTGCCGACGCAACTTCACGCCGCCCCTGGAGATAAGGGCGCCGAGAAAGCAGACAAGGGAGGCGACAAAAACGCTCCTCTGGCCACCATGGGCGGTGTGAACCTCACCGTGGGTGAGTTCCAGACCCTGATGAACAACAGCGACAAGGAGGTCAAGAAGCACCTTCTCGAGAATCCCGAGTTGATGAAACAGAAGATCGGCGAGGCGATGCTGCGCAGATACTTCCTGGCCAAGGCCCGCGAGCAGAAGATCGATCAGAAGGGCGACGTGGCCTTCATGATGGAGCGTGCCAGGGAGGGGGTTCTTGTCGAGAATTTTCTGAACATTTCGGCCAAGGTCCCCGCGAAATATCCGGAGGAGTCCCTGGTGCGTCAGGCCTACGACGAGAACAAATCCCGTTTCATGCTTCCCCAGACCGTGAACGTGGCCCAGATCTTCTTGAAGTACGAGCCGAACATGGACGACAAGGCCAAGCAGGATCTTTTCAAATTGGCCGAGCGCTACATGACCATGGTGCAGAAAAAGGAGTCTGAATTCGCCAGTCTGGCTCAGAAGTTCTCCCAACATCCGGCCTCGGCCTCCCAGGGCGGAGACATGGGTTGGGTGCCTCTCAATCAACTGCTTCCCGAATTCCAGAAAGCGATCTCCGGACTCAAGAACGGCGAGGTCGCCGGTCCGATCAAAACCCCCCAGGGCGTGCATGTCGTGCAGTTGCGTGGCACCAAGGAGCCCACCCCGCGTCCCTACGACGAGGTGAAGCCGGCTTTGACCAAGATGCTCAAGGACAAGAAACTCCAGGAGAACAAGGACGCCTATGTCAGCGAACTGCTCGGCAAGACCCAGATCTCCCTCAACGAGCAGAGCCGTGCCTTGTTGAAGTGACGCATGGCGGAGCTGCTTTTCTATCAGAAGCCGGTGGTGCTGGACCGACAACGCCACCGGCAGTGGCGTATCATCCGGCAGGAAAGCCCCTATGATTTCGCAGCCCGCACCAATTCGGTGCTGCTGACTGGTGCCGAGTCCATCGAGGCGGCCAGGGAGTATGCCATCTTCTTCGCACGGGTGGGGAGCAAAATCCTGCCGCTGGTCTTGCTGAGCCCGCGAGACCATGAAAATCTCTTTGTGCGACCGGATGGCGTCTGGGAGGCACGCTACATACCCGGCTTCGTGCGACGCTATCCGTTCGTTCTGGCGGGTGGGGAACACGATTCTCAGTTGACCGTGTGCATCGATGCAGCCTATTCTGGAATCTTATCCACCGGGGTGGGCGAACGTCTTTTCGATGACCAGGGCCAACAAACCCCCTGGCTGCAAAGTGCGGTCCGTTTCCTGCAACAGTTTCAGGAGTGGGTACGTCGCACGGAGGTGTTCGTCAACCGCCTGGAGGGGATGGACCTGTTCGTCAGCGTCGTGGATCGTCCCGAAATGCGCGGGTGGGGGGTGCCGGCCAGTCCGGATCTGTTGGTCGTGGACGAGAAAAAATTATTGGAGCTGAGCAAGCCACAAGCGTTGGAACTGTTCCGTTGCGGTGAGTTGGCGTGGGTCCATGCCCATCTGGCCTCGCTCGGCAACCTGGGACGTTTGATGGAACTTATGGCGCGTCGCACGGGAGGAGAATAAGCCATGTTTGATGTGCAATTACTTGAAAAGATCAAATTCTTTTCCGACTTCACCCCGCAGGCCAAGGCCGAGATCGCCAGTCTCGACACCCTCTTCAAGAAGTATCCGGCCAATGCGCCGATCATCAACGAAGGGGATGAGTCCGGTTCGTTCTTCGTGCTGCTCCAGGGCAAGGTGAACGTTTACAAAAAGCCGAACGTCAATCCGATCAACGAACTCAAGCCCGGCGCCATCTTCGGAGAAATCGCCTTTCTAAGCTCCAAGCCCCGTGGCGCGAGCATCGTGGCCATCGAACCGTGTATCCTGCTGGAGTTCGATCGCAAGATCATGCACGATCTCTCCCCGGATGTGCGAGACTTTCTCAAGGACAAATTGATCACCATCCTGGTGACCCATCTGAACGACATCATCGATCTGCGTACCAAGGAGACCTTCGGCCTCGACACGAGCAACCCGCACGCCGCCGAGATGATCGGCGTCAAGGTGGAGGTCAACAAACAGATCTTTGCTCAGGAGGGGTATTTCATCTATTACGTCGGCAACGGCGAGGCGGTCATCGAGAACAAGAGCGAGGGCACCCGCAACAAGGTGCGCATGAGCGAACTGACCGAACAGATCCCCGGCAAGTTCGTCAATGCCATCAAGTCCGCCAACCGCGATCCGGACGACTACCTCTATGGCCAATTCGGCGATTTCGGTGGGTACCTGGTGTTGAAGGCCGCGCGTCATGCCTGGAAGAGCACCCTTATGGCCATCCAGGCCGAAAAATTCGATCTGGGCCGCAAGTCGGATGCCTTCCGCAGTCGTAATCTCGAGATTCCGCAATAGAATTCATCATTTCCAAACGGGGGCCGCTAGGCTGGGCCCCCGCTCCATCGACCTGCCCACTGCGTGTCCCGGCGGGGAATCGTTGCATGAACCCACATCGTTCTGGTTGGCGCTTCACATGGAAGCGGCTGTTGGCCTTCTGGCTCGTGCTGGGATGGTCCGTGACGCTTTGCGCGGCGGACTCCCCCCAGTTGACCGCGTTGAGTCCGGTCTGGAAGCAGACCGGATTGACCGCGGAGACCGTTGAGTCGGTCATCGGCCTGTTGAATCAGGAGTTGGCCGCCATTGCCGGAGATGTGACGGACGAGAGCCAGGAAGGCCGGCGCCGTGCTGCCCTGAAGGATCGGGTGGTGCTGCTGCGCCAGTTGGAGGAGACCCTGGTCCGGCGGCGCGAGATGGCGCAATCCAAACCGGAAAAAGGGCGTGGAGAGGCCGATCTGGATGCCAGGATCCGGGAGTGGGAGAAGAGAGCGCCCCCTCCGCCACCCGCCAATCCGACCCAGGATGCCTTCAAGCAGCTCGAGGAGAAACGTGCCGAGCGGTTGAAGACGGTCAAGGGGTTGCAGGATGCCCGCGATGCGCGGCGTCAATTGTTGCAACGGATTCCAGAGCTGATCCTTCAGGCCAAGCAGACCCAGAAGGCCGCCGAGGAGGAGCGGCGCAAACTGCCCACCCTCTCCGGCAAGGCCGACGCGGCCAAGAAGGGGTTGGTGGCGTTGAAGCTCGACAACGCGGAGTTGAGCCAGGCGGTCAGTCAGGCGCAGGTGGCGCTCTGGAACGCCGAGTTGGCCTTCGAAAAGGAGAACGGCGTTCGTCTGGACAAGGAGTTGGAGCTGGCGCAGCGGATTTTCGAGTGGGAAGAGCAGCAGATCAAGCTCTATCAGGAGGCGTTGAGCCACCTTCAGGCCCAGGCTCTCGAAGCCAAGAGCGGCGCGCTGGAACAGAAGGAGAAGCTGGCCGAGAAGGCCCATACCCCTCTGGAGAAGTTTTTGGCGCAACGGGAGATCCTGGTCGCGCAGAGTCAGAAGAACACCGCGGAATGGCATCAGTTGCGCACCGAGCTGGCGAGCGTGATCACCGGACAGGAGACGCGCATCAAGGAGGAGGAGGCGGAACTGGGCAACCTCGGCGCCCTGGTGAAACGACTCGGCTCCCAGGGGATGGCCGCGGAGCTGCTCAAATCCACCTTCCGGCTGATGGGCGAGCGGCGCCTGGAACTGGAACATCTGCTCTCCGCGTCGCTGCGTGAACGATTGACCACCGCGCAGGCACGGCGCGTCGAGATCGAGGCCCGACTGGTCAACCTCCGCGAGCAGTGGCGTGGCGAGTGGCAGGTGCTCTCGTCGGCCAGCGGCGAGAACATCGCGTTGGATGTCAAACAGGAGGCACTGTTCCGGGAGAAGAGCGCCAAGGCCCTCGATGCCTATCGTCAGGGATTGCTGGACGAGAAGAAGGTGCTCTTCGAGATCAACGTCGATGAGCGCCGCCTGGAGCTTCTGACCTCGGAACGGGCCAACGTGCTCGACTCCCTGGAGCGGTTCGTGTTGTCGAAGGTTTTCTGGATCCAGGATGCGGATCCGCTCGGTTGGTCGCTGATCACCGGCATGCTGGATGAGCTGTTCGGCACGGAGCGCGACACCAGCTTCATCAAATGGCTCGAGCGGGTCTTCACCACCGGGAATGGTCAGCATCTGCTGGAGGCGCTCTCCCATCCGCTTGAGCTGTTCTATGGGGCGATGTTGCTCATGGCGCTCTTTGTCGGCATCCCCTTGTCGCGACGCTGGGTGCGGGCCATGGAAGTCTGGAAACAGCGCCCGGAGAGCGAACGGGAAGGGCGGGCGTGGTTTCTGCCCGTGTTGGCGGCTCTGGCCGAGGCGGGCTTGTGGTCGGTCTATTTTCTGATCGCGGCCATGGCCATCGAGGCCGCCGGCTTGCCCCAGGGGGTGGGCAAGGTGGTGGCGCGGGTGCTGATGCATGTGGCGTTGTTCGTCTTTCTGTGGCGTTTGAACCGCGCGCTGTTCGGCTCCGGAGCGGTGGCGCGCAGTCAGTTCGACATGCCGCGCGATCTTTCCAAAACGCTGCACCGGGCGGTCCGGGTGCTGCTGATCGCCTATCCCAGCCTGCTGATGCCGTGGATCATCTTTCGGGGAGCGCCGTTCGATTTCCAGGCCCTGCCGCGTCTCGGCTACACCGCCTATGAACTGACCGTGGCCGCGGTGCTCTATTATCTCATTCGCGACTCCTCCCCTCTGGTGCGTCATGCCTTCCTGGAGACCAGCGAAACCCCGAACGGTGGACACCAGCCGCGCGGCGGGTTGCTGGCCGATAACTGGCGTCTGATCAGCCGTCTGCTGCTGCTTGGCATCCTCACCGTGGTTGGCATCGATGCCTTTGGCTACCGCTTCGGCGCGGCCACCATCACCCGCAATGGTCTGTTGACCCTGGTGACGATCTTTCTGCTGATTGGTCTGTATCGACTCTCCATCTCGGTCGCCATGAGCCTGGGTCGGGATCGCCACTGGGTTATGGCCGTGGCGCCGGGCGAGGATGCCCAAGACGATCTGCATCAGTCCGCGTTGAGCATCCGGCGCTTCCTGAGGCTGCTTTTCATCATCGGCGGGGGATGGATGCTGGCCTCGTATTGGGGGGTCAACCGCCAGACCTTGGACGCTCTCCACGAATACACCCTTTTCACCGCCACCCTGGCCGATGGCGGCGTGGATGTGATCAGCGTTGCCGACATGATCCGGTTCGTGATCATCCTGGTGGCGTCGGTGTGGCTGGTGCATCACCTGCCGGGGATACTCGAGCTGTTCATCTTTTCACGGGTTCGGGTGGATCAGGGGGTACGCTACGCCATTCTCACCATGAGCCGCTACACCGTGGTGCTGATCGGTCTGCCGGCCTCGCTCTCCGCGCTGCATGTGGACGTGGGCAAGATCGCCTGGCTGGCGGCGGCCATCAGCGTGGGCATCGGCTTCGGCTTGCAGGAGATCGTCGCCAATTTCATCAGCGGCATCATCCTGCTCCTGGAACGTCCGGTACGGGTCGGCGATCGCATCTCGGTGGGGGCGGTGATGGGCGAGGTGCGCCGCATCAACATCCGCGCCACGCGGGTGATCAGTCAGGATCTTCAGGAGATCCTCATCCCCAACCGGGATCTGATCACCAAGGAGGTGATCAACTGGACCTTGAGTTCCCGCGAGGTGCGGCTGGTGATTCATGTGGGGGTGGCCTACGGCTCCGACATCGAACGGGTGCGCAAGCTTCTCATGGAGGTGGCGGAACGGGATCCCCTGGTGCTGCGCGATCCGCCGCCGCGCGTGCTTTTCATGAATCACGGCGCCAGCGCCCTGGAGTTTCAGTTGCGCGTCTACCACATCGATCCGGATATCCGCGCCAACATGACCGACCGGCTCAACACCGCGATCAACCACACCTTCCGCGCCAACGACATCGAGATTCCCCTGCCGCAACAGGAGGTGCGCATTCGCGGAGGCGGGTTGATCGCCGCGCCCGAGATGGCTGCCGAGGGACATGCAACGGAGACGCCGGTTTCGGGTCGTTGAGAGGCTAAACCGCACCCATCACGGGATGCGTAGTTTTCATTGGTGAAAAAAAAGAGAGGATCTGGGAGAGTCCTCTCCCAGGGTTTTGATTTTGCCTTTGATTTTAGAGCACTCTTCAAAAGAAGCATTTTTCGCCTCTTTTGCGAAAAATGCGCCGCGCGCAGCCTTGCGAGAAACGACGCATCCCAAAGTGGGTGCGGTTTAATGTGCGTTCGGAATCGGTCCGCCCAGGGCCTTGAAGAGTCCGATGGCGGCATTCAGGCGGGCCTGACGGGTCTGCGGCAGCTCATCTTGAATCTGCAACAGCGATCGCTGGGCATCGAGCACGTTCATGAAATCCACCGCGCCGGCGCGATGGCGCACCTCGGCCAGCCGCAGCGCCTCGCGGGCGGCCTCCTCGGCCAGTTGTTGGGCCTTTTCCTGTTCAGCCAGCCAGTGGATGGCGGCCAGATTGTCCTCCACATCCTTGAGTGCGGCGAGGATCGCCTTCTGATAGGCGGCCACGGCGGCCTTCCGGGACTCCTCGGCGACCGCGATGGCATCGCGTTGCTTGCCGCGATCAAACAGAGTGACCGTGAGGCTGGCGCCCAGTTTCCAGAGCAGATTGCCGGGTGAGATCAGCTCCTTGAGCCCCTTGCTGGCATAGCCGCGTTCGCCGGTCAATTCCAGTGCGGGAAAGAGCGCGGCGCGGGTGGCGGCCAGATCGGCCTGGGAGGCGATCAGATCCGCCTCGGCGCGGCGGATGTCCGGGCGACGGCGCAGCAGATCCGAGGGGACTCCGGCGGGCACCTCGGGGATGCGCCAGTCGGCGAGTTTGCCTCCGATTTCGCGGATGGCGGACAACGGCTGGTTGGCGAGCATGGCCAGGGCATCGCGGGCCTGGGCCCGTTGCAGATCCAGGGCGGCGTTCTGGGCCTCGATGGAGGCGACGGTCTGTTTTTGGCGGGTTTCGTCCAATGGCGCGGTTTGGCCGAAGGCCACCTGTTTGGCGGTGAACTCCAGGATCCGTTGGGCCGCCTCCAGGGATTGCCGGGCCAGTTCACGGCGGTGATCCAGGGTCAGCAGGCGCAGGTAGGCGCTGGCCAGATCCGCGGTCAGCGTCCAGTGGACCGCTTCGCGATCCATGCGGCTCGCCGTGGATTCGGCCTGGGCCTTGTCGATCAGGGCCAGGTTGCGACCTCGGTAGTCGAGTTCGTAGCTGGCGTCGAGCGAAGTCTGGGAGGCGCGCACGCTCTTGCCGCTTCGGCCCTGCCCGGAGACCTGATCGCTTCCCGACAGTGCGAGGGTGGGGAAGAGCGGACTTTCAGCCATGCGGGCGCGGATTTCCGCCTGGTTCAGGCGTGCCTTGGCGGCCTGGATGTCCGGATGGCTGGTGAGTGCCCGCTCTTCCAGGGTGTCGAGGCGCGGATTGCCGAACGTTTGCCACCAGGGAGCGGCGGGGAGGGCGGCGCCGGGCGTGGTGCTGGGGTTGCTCCAGGCGGCGGGGAGATCGGGCAGGGGCGGTGGGGTGGCGTCGCGGTTGGCGCAGCCGGTGAGCGACACATTGATCGCGAGCAGCCCGAGTGCCATCAGGACTCCAGCCCGCGCACCGGGGGGGGCGAAGCGGTGCCGGGGGTGGAGCGACGCCAGGCAGGAGAGCGATCCCTGGATTGGTTTCATCGTTTGTACCTCACTTGTCGGCCAGAGCCACGACCGGATCCAGATGCGACGCCTTGCGCGCCGGCATGAAGCCGAAGATCAATCCCGTGGCCACGGCGAACCCGAAGGCCATGGCCACCGGCGTGGCCGTGAAACGGGCCGGTACGTTGAAGCGGGTGGCGATCCAGGCGGAAAGCACGCCTCCGGCCACCCCCAGAATGCCTCCCAACAGACAGACCACCAGCGCCTCGACCAGAAATTGGGTCATGATGTCGCCGCGTCGCGCGCCGACGGCCATGCGGATGCCGATTTCGCGGGTGCGTTCCGTGACGCTGACCAGCATGATGTTCATCACGCCGATGCCCCCCACCAGGAGCGAAATGGCGGCGATGGAGCCGAGCAGGATGGTCATGGTGTTCTGCGTTTCGGTCACGGTATCGAGGATCGAGGCCATGTTGCGCACCTGGAAATCCACCGTCTTGTGACGCGCGGTCAACAGTTGGGTGATCGCCTCCTGGGTGGCGTCGATCTGGGAGATATCCTCGACTTCGACGTTGATGCTGCGCAGGAACCGTTGTCCGAAGAGTCGCAGGCCGCCGGTGGTCAAAGGGACGAACACGGCGTCGTCCATGTCGTTGCCGAAGGGGGTGGCCCCCTTGCTGGACAGAACGCCGATCACCAGAAACGGGATGTTGTTGACCACCAGGTAGCGTCCCACCGGATCGGAATCGGCGCCGAAAAGATTTTCACGCACGGTCTTGCCGAGCACGATCACCGGTGCGTAGCTTTTGACATCCTCGGCGGAGAAGAAGATCCCCTTGTCGGTGGTCCAGTCGCGGGCCATGGGGAAATCGGCGGTGGTGGCGGTGGCCGGGGATTGGGAGTCGTTGCCACCGATGCGCAGGGTGACCGCGCCGTTCATCTCCGGCACGGCATGGCGCACGTTGGGGAGTTTGGCGATCTCCACGGCGTCATCCGGGATGAGGGTGGCCACCTGTCCGCCGCTGCCACGCATGTTGGGTGCGCCGGAACGGACCAGCAGGAGGTTGCTTCCCATGGCCTGGATGCGTCCCAGCACCTCTTCCTTGGCGCCGTCGCCGAGGGCCAGCATGGCCACCACCGATCCCACGCCGATGATGATGCCCAGCAGGGTGAGCACGGTGCGGAACAGGTTGGCCTTGAGGGCGTGCAGGGCGATCTTGATCGTCTCGTGGATGTCGATGACATGGCCCCCGCGTTTCTGGGACGGGTTCGTTTGGGGTGTGGGATCTTCCTGGGTGGATTCCGCGCGGTTGGCGTCGGAGACGATGCGACCATCGGCGATGGTGATGACGCGGCGGGCCTCGGCGGCGACGTTGGCGTCGTGGGTGATCAGGATGATCGTGTGTCCCTCGGCGTTGAGGCGATGCAGGAGGGCGAGGATATCCCGTCCGCCGCGACTGTCCAGGGCGCCGGTGGGTTCGTCGGCGAGGATCACCTGACCGCCGTTGATCAGGGCGCGGGCGATGGCGACCCGTTGTTGTTGACCGCCGGAGAGCTGACTGGGACGGTGGTGCAGCCGGTCGCCCAGCCCGAGGGTGGCGAGAAGGTCGCGGGCGCGGGTCAGGCGGACGTTTTTGGCGTGGCCGGCGTACATGGCCGGCATTTCGACGTTCTCTTCCGCCGAGGCGGTGGGCAGCAGATTGTATTGTTGAAAAATGAAGCCGAAGACCAGTCGCCGCAGAGCGGCCAGGCCGTCGTGGTCGAGTTCGGAAATATCCTGGCCGTTGAGAAGCAGTCGTCCGTTGGTGGGGCGGTCCAGGCAGCCGATCAGGTTCATCAGGGTCGATTTTCCCGAGCCGGATTGTCCCATGATGGCCACGAACTCGCCGGGCCAGATCGCCAGGCTGACCTCGTGCAACACCTCCACCGTCAGGTCGTCGGAGATGTAGCTTTTGTCAACCCGTTCCAGGCGAATGATCGGTTGCGACGCGGCCATGCTGGCGTTCATCGCGGTTTTCCTCCACCGGGATGGCTCATGCCGAAGATCGAGCCGCCGGAGGTGGGTTTTTTCTCCGCGCCCCCGATCAGAACCTCGTTGCCCTCCTCCAGACCGGAGAGGATCTGGGCCTGGAGGCGATTCTTGACGCCGAGGGTCACCTTGCGGGTGGCGGGCGTGCCATCCTGGAGCAGGCGCACCGTGGCTTCGCCGGGTTTGCCCTTGATGGCCAGGGCGGTGATCGGCAACAGCAGGGCCTCCTTGGCCACCGCATGCACGAAGGAGACCTGGGCGGACATCTGGATGCCCAGTTCCAGATTGGGATTTTCCACGTCGAACAGGGCGTTGTAGAGCACCACGCTGTTCACCACGTCCGGGGAGGGGAGAATCTGGCGCAGTTTGCCGTAGTGCCGTTTGTCCGGTTGACCGAGGGTGGTGAACCAGGCTTCCATGCCGAGTTTCAGGCGGGTGATGTCGGCCTCGGAGACCTGTGTCCAGACGGTCATGGTGGAGAGGTCGGCGATGCGCAGCAGGATGGGGGCCTGTTGGGCGGCGATGAGGGTCTGGCCCTGACGGGCGGGCAGGGTGACCACGGTGCCGGTCATGGGGGCCAGGATCCGGGTGAAGGCCAGATTGGTTTCGTTGGCCTTGAGGCTGAATTCGGTTTGACGGATCTGGGCCGTGATCTGGGCGATCTGGGCGGTGGAGCTTTTCAGCGTGGCCTCGGCGGACTGGTGGGCGTCCTGACTGGTGGCGTTGGCGGCCAGCATCCCCTTTTGACGGTCGTACTGGGCCTTGGCCAGGGCGTGGTGGGCCTTGCGTTCCGCCAGTTGCGCCTCGAACACCTGCAACTGGGCGCGATCCGATTCGACCTTGGTGATGAAGAGGGTCGGATCGATTTCGGCCAACAGATCGCCCGACTTGACCGTATCGCCGAGGGCGACGTGGATTTTCATCAACTGACCCGAGACCTGGGTGCCGACATCGACGTAGTTGAGCGGTTGCAGGGTGCCGAGAGCGGTGGTGGTCTCTTCGATGTCGCCTCGGGTCACCTTGGCGGTGGTCTGGAGACTCTTGTCCGAGCCCTCGCGCTTGGACCAGGTGTACCATCCACCCGCGCCAAGCGCGACAAGCAGGGCAAAGATCACCAGTTTTTTGATTCCAGACATGGCGTGATTCCTGTTTTTCTGATCTGGCAGCCGGGGAGAGGCGCAAGAGTGTTACCGTGGGACTCCCGTCGGGGAGGTCCACGGTCGGGGGGTGAGGGGTTCCCCCCATCATGCCAGTTACATTAATTGCTAAATTGGCGGAATTTGTCAATTGCCAATATTGCAAAGATTTGTCGGTTCGCTTTCGATGGTTGGCCTTTTTCTTGACCGCGCGTTGCCGCGACTGTTAGACTTTTGATGCGGGGGAGGCTGCGGAGCCGTAATGGATGATCGTTGAAATGGCAGGCTTTATCATCTTCCACCCACCAGTAGGTATCCAGGTGAAAAGGAGAACCCGGATGAAACGTTGGCTGATCGTGCCCCTGACCGTGACGGGGTTGCTGGTGGCGCCCGCGCAGGCGCGTTCGGATGCCGGAAGCGGGGCGGCGGTGGGTGCCTTGACCGGTGCCATGGTGGGCAGTCTGGCCGGGCCGATGAAAAACCGGGTGGAGAACTCCCTGATCGGCGCGGTGGCGGGTGGGTTGTTGGGGTATGCCGCCGGCAACGAACGGGAGCGGCAGGGGGGGGCGGTGGTCTACCGCTCCCTGGAGTATGCACCCTCTTATCAGACCACCACCTGGGTGAATCCGGAGAGCCGCGTCTCCTACATCGTCACCCCGCGTCCGGCGGCGCACATGGGGGGACAGGTGTGTCGCGAGGTGGAGATCCAGGCCACCATCGACGCGCGGCGCGAGTCCTTGACCGGGCTTTCCTGTCGGGATGGGGCCGGGCAGTGGCGTTTGATGGATCGCGTCACCCTGGACGCGCCGACCGTGGTGACGCGCACCGTGGTGGCGTCCCCGCCGCCGAGTTATGTGGTGGTGGAGTCGGCGCCCACGGTGGTGGTTCCGCGACGGGTCTACTACCCGGACTATTACCATGCCCCCTACCACGTGCGCCCCCATTATTACGATCGGGCTTGGCGCGACCGCCACTGGCGGCGGTATTGAGCCGGGAAGGGCGGTGTTTTTCGAAGGTTTGCGCCCTCATGGACCACGGGTTTCCGTGACCTCCTGAAACCACGACCTGCCATCCCAAGAAACAGGCCGGAGGGAGAGCCCCCCGACCGTGGATCTCGCAAAGTGGGGGATCGCCCCCCAACCCTTGCGTGTTGAACCTCCCCCATCACGGGATGCGTCGTTCCATGATCAAGGGTCCAGGAGGATTATCCCTCTGGTGGGATCCAAGGGCAAAGCCATTATGATTTTAGTTTTTGATTTTAGCGCGTTCTTCGAAAGAAGCATTCTTCGCGGCCTTTTGCGAAAAATGCGCCACGCGCAGCCTTTGCGGGAGTCGTTTCCGTTTTTTGGAAACGACTCCCGTATGTTGCACGCAGCCTTGCGAGAAACGACGCATCCCAAAATGGGTGCGGTTTATTCCACCTCCGGACGGAAACGGATCTCCAGCTCCCGACACTCGTGACACCCCTGCGGCGGTGGATCCACCGACACCGTGCGGCTGATGGCACGCATCACCGACTCGTCGTAGATCGCATTCCCCGAGGGGTGGGTGACGCGCGGATTGACCAGCGAGCCATCCGGTCCCACCTGCACCACCACGATCACCTCCAGAGCCGCTTCGCCACGCAACCCACCCGGCTTGCGCCAGTTGTCGCGCACCTTGTTGGTCACTCCGTGCTGCCACCGTGAGATGGCGAACGCGGAGACCGGTGGATCGTTGCTCGAGGCAGGGGCATGGTCGGTGCCCACGGCCTTGGCCTCGGTGGTCGCCTTTTGATGCTTGTTGATCGCCTTGGAAAAATCCAAGGGGGTCTCCTCGCTCTTGGTGGCCGGCGTGCTCTTCTGGAGCTTGTTGATCGCCTTGGAGAAGTCCAGGGGCTCCTCCTTCTTCTCCAGGGGTTTCTCCGGTTTCTCCGGTTTCTCCGGTTTCTTCTCCGTCGGCTTCTCCGGCTTCTCCGGCTTTTTCTCAGCCGGTTTCTCCGGTTTTTCCGGCGGTTTTTCCGGTTTTTTCTCAGCCGGCTTCTCCGGTTTTTCCGGCGGTTTTTCCGGCGGTTTTTTCTCCGGCGGCTTTTCGACCGGCTTCTCCGGTTTTTCCGGCGGTTTCTTCTCCGGTTCCGGCGGTTTGATCCCCTCTTTTTTCACCTCCGGCTTGGGCGGCGTCTCCTTGGGCGGCGGCGGTGGGGGCGGCGTCTCCTTGGGCGGCGGCGGTGGGGGCGGCGTCTCCTTGGGCGGCGGC